>CAZHBQ010000087.1:0-5719 GCA_964530785.1 uncultured Methanobacteriaceae archaeon
ACTAATAAACCTGAAATTGGAGTTAAATTTAATTTTTCTAATACGCTATTGTCTAATTTCATAATCATTGAAATTATCGCCAATATAAATTCACATATACAATGTATTATTACACTTATAAAATTTAAAACTGCTGACTCCTCAAATGATATATTATATATATATTTGTAACATAATGTACATGTACTATATGCAATTATTGTCTTTGAAAATCCTGTATTTGTTATTCCTATTATGTACAAACTTATTGTCATTGTTAACATTAAAATTATATTTTTAATTTTTGTTATATCTATTTTTCTCTCTTTTATTTGTGTTACTACATATCCTAATGATATTACCTGTATTATACTACTTATTACTTCTAACATTTTCTTTCAATCCTTTCATGTTTGAGGTTGCTATCATACCTTTAATTATTTTACCATTTATAAATCTTATAATATTATTTTCATAGTCAATCATATCAACATTATTTAAATTAATAAGTACAGCGCGATTTATCTTATAAAATCTTGAATTGACTTGTTGTTCAAAAAATATTAATGGTTTTTTAACATCATAGTCATTATTTAATGTTGTAACAGTGCACTTCCTTTCAATGCTATCAGTTTGAATCATTAATACATCATCATATTTTATAGTGTAGTCTATTTTTTCTATTCTGAATTTAATATTTTTCTTTAAATTAAATATTTCTAAACATTTTTCAAGATCTTCTAAAATGCATTTATCATAATTAATACTTTTATGTACATAATCTAATATATCCAATCTTAATTTTTGTGCTTGACTTATTAATTCAGTTCCAGTTTCTAAAATAATTTTACTATCATAATCAGTTCTTCTTATATCATTAGCAATATCGATTCCTGAATCATCGTTATCTAATTGAATATCTAAAATGTATATAGTGTATCCATCTTTTGGAGATCTTACAAATTCTTTTAATTTATCGGTATAACTTTCGTATGATTTAATCTTATACTGTATATTGGTATTCATTAAATACTGACTAACTATGTCATATGTTCTTAATTTAAATGTTTTATTATCCTCACATATTATAACGTTTAACACCTTTATCACTCCTATATTATATCCATATTTTACCATAAATTGGTAACTATGCGCAAATAAAAACAGGCATTGCCTGTTTTTTTATCTATCAATTAACTGTAGGTTATCAAGTAACACTCCTGTACCCTCTGCAACGCAAGTTAATGGGCTTTCTGCAATGAATACTGGAACCTTTAATTCACTTGAAAATAATTTATCAAATCCATCCATTAAAGCTCCTCCACCAGTAAGAACTATTCCCTTATCAATTATATCTGCTGATAATTCAGGTGGTGTTTGTTCTAAAACATTTTTAGCCGCATGGATAATTACATAAACACTTTCTCTTAAAGCTTCTTCAACTTCATCAGATGATAAAGTAATTGTATGTGGAAGCCCTGTAACTAAATCTCTACCTCTTACTTCCATTTTCTCATCTTTGTTTCCTTTAAATACTGTTCCTATTGTTAATTTTATATCTTCTGCAGTTCTATCACCTATTAATAATTTATATTTGTCTTTTACGTATTTTATAATATCACTATCAAATCTATTCCCTGCAATTCTAATTGAAGTTGAGGTAACAATTCCACCTAATGATAAAATAGCAATATCTGTTGTACCTCCACCAATGTCTATTACCATATTACCACTTGGTTTTGAAATATCCATTCCTGCACCAATTGCAGCTACTTTTGGTTCCTCCTCAAGAAATACTCTTCTTCCACCGGTTCTTTCTGCAGCTTCTTTTATTGCATTTTTTTCTACTTGGGTAATATTAGATGGACAACATATTAAAATACGTGGTCTAGAAAAGAAATTTCTTCCATTAACTTTTTTAATAAAATGGTTAAGCATAATTTCTGTTATTTCAAAATCTGCAATTACCCCATCTTTCATAGGTTTAATTGCTTTAACTTTACCTGGTGTTCTTCCTAGCATTTCATTTGCTTCTTTACCAACAGCTAATGGTTTTTTAGTTTCCGAATCAATAGCTACAACACTAGGTTCATTCAAAACAATTCCTTGTCCTTTTATATAAATTAATATGTTTGCTGTTCCTAAATCTATTCCTATATCTTTGTTAAACATTGAATCATCCCTTTTCTTGTAATAGCTATATATATTCTACCATATATTGTTAAATTATTACAGTGAAAAATGCTAATTTTCTTTTAATTTAAGATATTTTTTTCGCGTTGATTCTCCACCTCTAATATGTCTAATATCTAAATGATTTTTTAATATTTTATCAACTTCTAAAAATATATCATTATCTATATATTTTAATCTTTCATGTAAGTCTTTATGTACCGTACTTTTGCTTATATTTTGTTCAAAGGCTATCTCTCTAATAGTCTTTTCAGTTTCTAAAATATAATACGCTTCATCTATAACTCTTTTGATGATTTCTTGTTTCATAATGAAATACCCCCATTAAAGTATATAAATAGAGATATTTTATTATGAAAAAAAGTACTATAAATCTTGTACTTTTTTATCAAAATATTCTTCTGGATTTACGAATTGACCCTTGTATGATAATTCAAATTGTAATTGATTTTCTTTTTCAGTATCTATATTATTTTTTCCACTTTTTCCTATTACTTGTCCTTGTTTTACTTCATCATCTTTTTTAACAGTAACTTCGGACAAACTTTCATAAGTACTTATCATATCATTTGAATGTCTAATTTTAACATATTTACCTAATGTTTTATCATCTCCGATTTCTGTTACTGTTCCATCTAGGATTGAATTTACATCAAATTGATTTTCATCTGTATAGGTAACTCCTGAGTTTTGCATGTATGTATCTTCATAGTATATTATAGAATTTTTTTGACTTTCAGCTTCTCCCATATAATCATAAAATGATTTTGATGTTTTTACTGTTTCACTTGTAAATGGTTTTATAATTACTGTATCATTACTAACTGTTGGTACATCATTTGAAAAAATACTTTTCGTAGTATAATTAAAATCACTATCATCATTAAATGCTGGTTCACTTAATTGTTTTCTTATAATAAGAGAAGTTGCGATAAATCCTACAAATAAGATTGCAAATACTGTTGGAAATACAAATCCTTTCAATTTTCTAATTTTTATTTTCATTTCTTTCACCTCTAATAAAAGTTTTAACTTTTTTAGAGGATTTATACACTGTTTTTAAAATTTTTAATTTTTTTTATGTTTGTACCTTGATAATAATGTGTTAATATCTCCTGATATGAATATCCTTCTTTTGCCATGCCATTTGCGCCATACTGACTCATTCCTACTCCATGTCCATATCCTGTTGTATTTATAACCACATTATCATTATTTTGTGTTATTTCAAAATCTGTTGATCTAATTTTAAGTAATTGATAAATTTGTCTACCTGTAAATTCTTGGTTATTAATTTTTATTTTAGCAACTCTATTACTATTTGTTTTTTCTATATCTTTTATTTCTAAATTATCTGAGTATGGTAAATTTAGTAATGAATAAAAATTTTTTAAAGAAAATGTTTTTTGGTCTTTAAAAACTGAGGATTCATTCTCATCCCATGGTGAATCAACGCTTGTTAAATATGGAGCATCACTACTAAATACATTTTGGACATCTTCTGTTTTCCCATTACTTGTTGAAAAATAGAATAAATCTATTATTTTATCATCATATGTTAAATATTCATCTGATGTACTTAAAACCGCTTCTCTAATTTTACTTATATTTGCATCATAATTTTCTTTCCACGATTCTTTTAATTGATTATTATCTAAATATACTTGATTTGCAGTAGTATCTATTAAATCATATTCTTCATTTGTATTAGACAAAATTTTTTTTGCTGCATAATTTCTTGCTGCAACAGCTTGAGCTTTTAGGGCTTCTACATCAAAAGAAACAGGCATTTCTCCAGCTACTACTCCAACTATGTATTCTTCAAAAGGGACTGTGTCTATTCTATTTAGTTCATCTCTTTTTACTCTAACTTCCTCATTTGTAACTAGTGAAAATTCTGTTTCTTTGATTTCATCTTTAATAAATATTGATACAATTAAAAATGGTATTAAAATTATCATCGTTGTCACAAGTATAATTTTTTTCATAAATATCACCTTTACATTAATATAGACACCTCATAAAAATCATATAAAAAATTAACTATTAGATATGATAAAGCAATTCCTATCATTAAATATATTATTCTTGCCTGTGTAATTTTATTCTTTTTAAATAAGTGATTTATATTTAAACTATCTAAACATAGATATATTGTTAAAGGTGTTATTAAAAGGTAAAGAATAATCTTAACATTTCCCATTATTGTCCTCATAATCTGTTATTTTTTTAATTCTTTGTATGTGTCTATCTTCATTGGTGAAATTTGTAATTAAAAATGTATCAATTATATCTTTAGCTTCAATTAATGATGTTTCTGCACTTAATGCGAGTATATTTGCATCATTGTGTTTTCTTGACATCATTGCTTCTTTTTCGTTTGAAACTTTAGCGCATCTTATACCTTTTACTTTGTTGCATGCAATTGATATACCTATTCCAGTTCCACATATTGCAATACCTAAATCAAATTCATTATTATTTAAACCCTCACATAGTTTAAATGCATAATCAGGATAATCTACGCTATCAGGTGAATCAGTACCATAATTTATTACATTGTATCCTTTTTTTTCTAAGTAATTTGTCAATTTTTGTTTAAGTGAAAATCCCCTATGGTCATTTGCTATTCCTACTCTCATTTTATCACTCCTTTAATTACATGTATAATCTTGTTCTAATAGATATTTTTCTAGTTCTTCATATGTTTGATTACGAAAGTCATTTTTGTTTTCTGAATTATATGGTGTTGAATAATCAGAACTTTCTGACATTGTTATTGTTTGATTTTCATCATCGATAGTTACTTTTTGATTGTCATCTTCTTGTAATTCAGATTCAAAACTTTTATAATCTGCTTCTTGATCGAATGTATAAACTTTAATAATTTTTTGATTTGTTGGAATGTCATTAATAAATTCAACTGTTATTTTTTCAGTTATATTTGCTTTTGTATCTTCACTATTATAATCTAATGTACATTGTAAAGTGTCAATTGCTTCTTTTTCTAATTCATCGTTTGATGCTTCTACCTTTTTTTCTGTATTTCCATCATATGTGAATTTAATAAAGGTTGAAATTCCCAAAACAATTAGTAAAATTACTATTATTATAATACATATAGTATTTTTTGATTTATCTTCCATTTTTATCACCATTATTATTTTAGCTCATTTATTATTTTTTAACAATGTAAATATGAAAAAAAAGAAACATTCAAATGAATGTTTACATTAATTGTTTTCACTAGTGAATCCATATTTTTTATTGAATTTTTCAACTCTACCTGTCTTAGATGCTCTACTTTGTTTTCCTGTATAAAATGGATGACATTCAGAGCAAACTTCAACTACGATATTTTCTTTAGTTGATTTTGTAGTCCATGTTGAACCACAAGCACATGTAACTGTAGCTTCTTTATAATCTGGATGAATTCCTTTTTTCATATCTATTCTCCTTCCGCCATAGTTATATTTATAACTATAGTAATTTCTTTGCTCATATATTATATCAAGTTATTTTTGAATTTACAAGAGTTATCTTATAA
>CAZHBQ010000088.1:0-5636 GCA_964530785.1 uncultured Methanobacteriaceae archaeon
CTTAAAAACTTAAGGGTTGAATTAAAATGGATTTAATTGAAAATTTAAAAAATGCATTTGAAGGTAAAGAAGTAGAAAAAGTACCTGCAGCAAGTATTGTATCAGTAGCTCTAGTTGAAGGAATGGAAAGAACAGGAGCTGGATTTCCAAAATCTCATACTGATCCTGAGAAAATGATAACTTTGGGTGAAAGTGCACATAAATATGCAGGTGTTGAAAGTATAAATATACCTTTTGATTTAGCTATAGAAGCTGAAGCATTAGGTTGTAAAGTAGATTTAAGAGATCATAATGAACATATTCCTGAAATCATTGAATCACCATTTTTTGATGATTTAAGTAGTGTTGAAATTAATAGTGATTTCTTAAATAGTGGAAGAATTCCGACGGTTGCAAAAGCTTGTCAAATAGGACGTGAGAAATATCCAGATGTTCCACTGATAGCAGGACAAATTGGACCATTTACACTTCTTGGTCAACTTGTTGGTATAGAATATTTAATGAAATGTTTAGCAACCAATCCTGAGGAAGTTAAAAAAGCTGTAAATATATGTGCTGATGCAGTAATTGAAGTAGTAAAAGCTTATAATGAATTAGATGTTCAAGGTGATTGTATGTATGAACCATCAATTGCAGCAGATTTACTTCCACCAGAAATGTTTAGGGATATTGTAAGATACCCTCTTAAAAGAATATCTAAAGAAGCAGAATTTAACATGGTATTACATGTTTGTGGTGATACAACTCCAATTCTTAACAATACATTAGATCTTGGATATAATGGATTTTCATTTGAAGATAGTGTTAATGTTAAAGAAGCAAATAAAATAAAGTACGATCTTAAAAGTGATACACAACTTGTTGGTAATATTGCTACAAATTCTCTCTTTAAAGGAGATCTTAAAAGTATAAGAAGTGAAACATTTGTAGCCTTAGATAATGGTATTGATATTCTTGGATCTTCTTGTTGTGTTCCTCCAGGAACTCCATTAAAAGCTATGGAGACTATGGTAAAAGCTAGAGATGAATATTATGATCTTGGTCGAGAGATTAAAAGAGAAATAAATGAAAAAGAATTATCATGGAAACCATCATATATAGACGTACCATTACCTGTTGCAAATATATGTGAAATACCTGAAATTAAACAAAGAAAAACACAAGTATAAATAAAATAAAAAAGATATGTAAAGTTAAATTGTGATTTTACATATTTTTCAATTTTTTTCTTTTTTTATTTAAAATATATAATTTTTAATATGAAAATTATTTTTAATTTAAAAAATTATCATTGTTATAAAAAATTATCTTAAATATAAACTATTTACTTAATATTGTTAACTTTTCAATTTTTTTTATCAATATTTATATATAATACATTTAGTTATAAATATAATTGTAAGTTTGACATGAAATAGGCTAACTTATGAAACTAAAAGAATATTCTAAATAGTGGGAATAGAATTTCAAATAGTGGAAAAATTAATGTAAAGATCTTAGGTGGGAATAAGATCTTATCACTACATTAATTTTTTATTCAAAAATAAAAAATATAGTTTATTTTAACTTTAGATTATTAAATCTAATGTCATTATATACATATTTTTTTTTATTGAGATATTGATATTTTGAAAAAATAATTAAAATACATTTTTATTATATACGGAAAAGAAATAGAAAAAGTATCGAAAAACAATATTAAAAGAAGTATATTATATAATTGGGACACAAATTAATAGGATTTTTCCTAAGTATTAGACAATACAAAACAAAATAAGTTTTTAATAAACTTATTAATCAAAAATATAAGTTATAAATCAATAGATATATGATATCTACTAAAAAAAAACAATACCCTAAATTTATACTATCCTCTTCTTATCTAAATAACTTATATTGGATAAGTAGTGTACTAATTCCAATATAGACAGAATACCTATTAAACTATATATTAAGTCTATTTTTTTATTTTAGACGAATTATTCTTTCATAGATTAAAAGTCTTTTGTATAGGTACTAATATTAATATTAAAATCAAATGATTCAAATCCCTTTTCTATTTCTTAATTTTTATATTTAAAAAATTAAAAATCTATTTTTAAATTAAATTTATCATATTATTTGTTTATTAACTCTTTTTTAATGTTATAATTAGTAATGATTAATAATTTAAAATAATATAATATAATATTATACAATATATAGGAAACTTAAATAATGACTAATAAAATAGAAAAAATAGCTCAAACAATAGATGAATTAAGAACACAATCACCATTAACACATTGCATAACAAATATTGTAACTGTAAGAGATTGTGCAAATGCAATACTAGCAGTAGGTGCATCACCTATAATGGCAAATGAAGATGAAGAAGCTGAAGAAATAACAAGTATATCAAACGCATTAGTTATCAATATAGGAACACTAACAAAAACACAAATCGAAACAATGAAAAAATCAGCAAATTGTGCAAAAGAAAATAATAAAGCATTTGTTTTAGATCCAGTAGGAATAGGTGTAAGTAATATAAGAAATAAAACATCAATAGACCTTATTAAAGAATCAAAACCTACAATAATAAGAGGAAATTTATCTGAAATAAAAGCAATAGCTAAATTTTATGGAATACTAGAAGAATGTACAACAGCAAAAGGAGTAGATGTTGCCGCAGGTGACATTATAAATGAAGAAACATTAGATATAAATGCAAGTATTGTAAAAAATATTGCCAAAAAATTAGATTTAACAATTGCAGTATCAGGACCAATTGATATTATATCAGATGGAAAAGAAGTTTATACAATTAACAATGGAGATAGCATGTTATCTAAAATCACAGGTAGTGGATGTATGCTTGGATCAATTATGGGAGCATATGCTGCAATAACAAGTCCTTTAGATGCTGCAATCTGTGCAACTCTTGTTATGGGTATTTCAGGAGAAATTGCTGCAGAAAAGGTAAAACAACTTAATCAAGGAACAGGTTCTTTTGGAATATATCTTATGGATGAGTTATATAAAATAAGTAAAGACACAATCTTAGATAAATCTAATTTAAATAAAATAGAACAATAGGGAATGATATAATGAAAAATATTGATTATAGTGTATATCTAGTAACTGATCAATTTGACTTTACAGAAGAAGAATTCTTAAAAATAATTGAAGAAGCAATACTTGGTGGAACAACAATTGTTCAAATAAGAGAAAAAAACACTAGTACAAGAGATTTCTATAATTTAGCAAAAAAAGTTAAAAAAATAACAGATAAATATGATGTTCCATTAATAATTAATGACCGTATTGACATAGCTCAAGCTGTTGATTCAGCAGGAGTACATCTTGGCCAAGATGACATGCCATGTACCCTAGCACGTGAAATATTAGGTTCTGATAAAATTATTGGAATAAGTGCTGAAAACTATGAAGATGCAAAACAAGCACAAGATGATGGAGCAGATTATCTAGGTATAGGAGCAATACAGAAAACTCCAACAAAAACAGATTGTAGTGTTATATCAGATAGTGATTTAAATAAAATTAAAAAAGAAATTACAATACCATATGTCGCAATTGGTGGTGTAAAACAAGATAATACTTCTGAAATTATTGAAAAATATGGATTTAATGGTGTTGCAGTAGTATCAGCTATTATGAAAGATGAAAATCCAAGAAAAGCATCAAAAGAATTTAGTAATATTATTAAAAATTAAAAACTCTTTTTCTTTGTTTAAATATTATTTCTTAATAAAAAAATAGAAATAATATTTTTATCTTTTTATTAGTAAAAAGAGTTATTTATGGGATATTAACTCTTTCCATTGAGGGTTATTATCAACAAATTCTTTAAAAAGAAGTTCAATTCCTATTGAAAATCCAATATCTTCATCATACCATCCCTCATTTTCTTGTTGATTTAAATATAAAATAGTATATGCTTTTAATTTATAATTTTCATACATCACTGCTTTTGGATAGTTCTTATTATATTCATTTGGATCCATGTTAAGCATGTATACTAGTTTTGTAGGATATGGAAGTTTAGATTCTCTTAACTCTTCTTTTATAGAATTTGCATATTTTCGATTAATTTTTATTTTTCCACTATATTCTCCTGGAAGATCTAAATACCATTTAAGATAGTTTGTCATTTTTTCTTCTTCATTTTCAAGTATTTCTAATTCTTTTTTATCATGAGACATACATATCACTAGTTATTATTATCATTCTTTGAGAACAAGTTATATTATTTAAAAATTAGTAAAAAGTAGAATAATTAATTAATTATTCTTCTTCATCATATAATATTATATCTTTATATTGTGGGAATTCATCTATAAAATCATATATTTCTTTATCGAGGAATTCTTCATATCTTGCTTTAGGGTCTGATTCAGGATTTGTAAATTTAAATTGAAGTTCTGTTCGTTTTTTATATGCGTTTTCTAATCTTTGTTTTACTTCTGGATCAAAATTTTTAAATTTTGTTGGTCTGTCATGATCATGTCCTTTATATGCAAGACCTATAGTGTTAAATCTGTATGGCATTATTGTTCCTGCATTTAATGCTACTTCATACATTTCAAAATAGTGTTCTGTTATAAAATCATAATTTAATTTTACTGTTGTTTCTTTTATTTGATCATCAAAATTTTTTAGGTTATTTATGTATTCTTGATCCCAATCTTCTTTTTTACTCATTTTTCTCACCATTACTTAAATATAAATATATAACAATGTTTATAAATAATTTTCTATGAACATCAAAATAAATTAAGAGATAATTTAATTAGTTTTAAGATTTGCTAATTAAAAAATGAATTTCATCCCAATTTTATATATAATAAAATAAATAATAATAAAATAATTAAAACTTAACAAATAAGTAGGAGTTTGGTAATATCGATTTTAATGAAGAGAGATATCTGTTACAAGGACCATTATTAACAGTATTACTATTATTCTATAATTATTTTATTATAACTTCATTATTATCAATACTTAATTATCCATTTAATAATAGTATACTAGTAGTTGTTTTAATCATTCTTGCTTTATTACATTTTATTCCAATGACTCTTGAGAAAAATAAAAGTCGTAAAATAACAAGAATTTTAACTGAAATTGATGGAGTATGGTTATGGTCTTCTTTAATGTTCTTATTTGTGATTATTTTCATAGATTTGATAGAATTTTTTGCAGATATTAATTTTATAATTAAATGTTTAATAATTCTTTTAGTACCTTTGTTTGCTATAGTTGGTTATTATGTTGCACACCATAATTATATTAAAGGATATGAATTATATTTAAATGAAAAATCAGATAAGATGAGTAAAAATGTTACAATTATCCATATTTCAGATCTACATATAGGTTCATCTAGAACAAAAAGAACAATTAATGAAGTAGTACGAAATATTAATAAGATTGCTCTTAAAAAACATGAAGAAGATGTTGAAGTTATAACAATTATATCAGGAGATATTGCAGATGGTTCATGTCCAATTTTACCTGATACATTCATGCCATTTAAAGAAGTAAACACACCAGTTATATTCACACCAGGGAATCACGATTATTATCAAGGAATTGATAATGTTAAAAAAGCTTTAGATAATGCAGGAATTATA
>CAZHBQ010000089.1:0-5608 GCA_964530785.1 uncultured Methanobacteriaceae archaeon
AAATATAAATATCATGCTAGATATCCCAACAAAGATATTGAAAATACCAATAAATTTATAACCAACATTTAAAAATATGGTTATGTATAATGGAAATAGAACTATACCTATTACTTTGAATTGTTCAGCAATAAAGAATAAAATATTTTTGATTTTCAAAGATTTTAATACTTTAAAGTTTATTTTACTGTCCTCTGTTTTTACTTTTATTGATAACAAAAATATATTTGCTATTATAAGTATTATTGATGCAATTAATATTAAAATAATTTGACTATATTTTTCTAGAATAAATGCTCCAATATAGCTTGAAAAAAGATAAGCAGCCTCTGTTGATATTAAGATATTTCCTACATTTTTTGAAAGATTGTTATTTGGGTATATTTTAATTGTATATATATGTCTTAATATCCAAAAAATTGAGCCATGTATTGTATGAAAAAGAGCAAGTAAAAACAAATTTAAAATACTATTTTTCATGTAAAATAGAAATGTGTATCCAATAACAAAAAAGATAGTATTTATAACTACTAATCCTTTATATTTTATGTATTTATCCAAAAGAGGTACACTCCATATTACAAATATTGATATTATATATTGAAACATTAGATAAAGAAAGATTTCATTTATATTAAATCCTCTTTTATATAGAATAATTGGAATAAATGCTTCTATCATACTTTTAGCAAAAAAAGATAGAAAAGTATTTATATTATATTTCTTGCTACTGTTCATTGGCATCACATCCAATAATATTTTCTGTAAATTTAAATATATTATTCAAAAATATTATGTGAACTTGTAGCTAAAACTATCGTTGTTGTAAAATTATTTTTCGCTTAACTCCTTATAATAATTAAATCTTTCTATTGCTTCTTGTTTATTTTTTTCTAATAATTCATCGGCATGTTTCTTATTTAGAGCTTTAAGCATTGTATATCTTGTTTCATTATTTAAAAATTCCTCAAATAAATCAAAATTTGGTTCTTTATAATCTAATATAAATTTCTTTTCAGTTGGATTATATCTTACAAGTGGAAAATATCCACATTGTACTGCAAATTCTTCTTCTAATAAACTGTTATTCATTCCACCTTTAATTCCATGTGATATACATGGAGCATAAGCAAGAATTATTGCTGGTCCATCGTATTCATAAGCTTCTTTTAACACCTTAATAGCTTGTGCCATATTTGCTCCCAAACTTATTGTTCCAACATATACATGTGGATAAGAAAGTGCAATTTTAACCATGTCTTTCTTTGCTGTTTTTTTACCAGACATCGAAAATTTAGCAATTGCTCCTGTCCTACTTGATTTAGATGCCTGACCCCCTGTATTTGAATATACTTCGGTATCTAGAATTAAAATCTTAACTTTATCATTTGTCGATAATACATGATCAATTCCACTATATCCAATATCGTATGCCCAGCCATCTCCTCCGATTGACCATACACTTCTATATGGAATATACTCTTTTAATTCTACTAATTCATTTGGAAGTTCATCATAATTTAATTTATCATAAACATTTTTAGTAATATCATAGGAATTCATGTTGTCAATCCATTTAATAAATAGCGATTTTGTTAAATCATCCATATTATTTAAATGTTTTTCCATTATATTTTTAATACGATTTCTAATAACATTGTTAGCCATCAATATTCCATAACCAAATTCTGCATTATCTTCAAATAATGAGTTTGCCCAAGGAAGTGAGTATGGAGTTGATGGTGCACTAGCTCCATAGATTGAAGAACATCCTGTTGCGTTCGCAATTATTAATCTATCTCCAAATAGTTGAGTTAAAAGTTTTATGTATGCAGTTTCTCCACATCCTGCACAAGCTCCAGGGAATTCAAACCTAGTAGATCTAAACTGACTACCCCTGATTGTATATGAATTAAGTAAATTCTTATCTTTAATATTATCTATTAAATATTCACATCTTTTTTCTTCTTTTTTATCAAGTTGTTCTTCTAATGAAGTTAACTTAATAGCCTTTTCACCTTTTTTACCAGGGCATATACTTTCGCATAATCCACACCCAGTACAGTCTAAAATTGATATTCCAAGTGTATATTTGTAGTCGTTCATATCTTTTCCTACCATAGATATTGTTTGTTTTTTCATAAAGTCTGGCATTTTTTCATATTCTTCATCACTTATAATTTTTGGTCTAATTACTGCATGAGGACAAACCAAACTACATTGGTTACATTCAATACAATTTTCTTTTATCCAACATGGAACAATATTTGAAGCTCCTCGTTTTTCTTTTTTTGATGTAGAAGTTTCAAAAGATCCATCTGGATTTTTTTCAAAAGTTGAAGTAGGAAGTGTATCACCCTTTTGATTATTCATAAGTATAAATGGGTCAGTTATTTCCTTTTTATTTTCATAGTTGTAATCCAATTTTTCATTATCCACTTTAATAATATTCTTTTCTGTTTCATCAATAATTTTATTATTATTATGAACTATATCCATGCTCTTTTTAGAATAACGATCATTGATCATTTTTTTCATTTCATTCTTTACAAACTTCTTATCTAACATATCAGTTATGTTGAAAATAGCACTTTCCATAACTGTACTTATTTTATTTCTTAAATGATTTTTATTTGCAAGTTCATGTGCATCAATAATATAAAATCTTATATGTTTTTCTTTTATTATTTTTTTAATATTATCTGGTAAAAATTCGTTTAATTCTTCTTCTTTTACTCTAGTATTAAGTAGGAATATTCCATTATCTTTTATATTATTTAACATTTCATATTTATTTATATAACTTTCTTTAGAACATACCACTAAATCTGGATTATCAACATAATATGTACTTCTAATTTTTTCATTAGAAAATCTTATATGGCTTTTTGTAAGTCCCCCAGATTTTTTAGAGTCATATTGAAAATAACCTTGTACATAATTTTTAGTATTGTTACCAACAATTTTCAAAATATCTTTTGATGCACTTATCATTCCATCTGAACCATATCCATATATTAAGAAACTTGCACATTTATCATCAAGATGATATTCATTATCTATATCTATACTTAAATTTGTTACATCATCTTTTATACCAACAGTAAATCCATTGAATCTATTTTTATTATCTAAAAAATCATATACTGATTTAATTTCTTTTGGAGATGTATTTTTACTTGATAATCCATATCTTCCACCAAGTATTTCTATATTTTTACCTTTTAAGGCACTTACTACATCTAAATATAGAGGTTCTCCAATACTTCCTGGTTCTTTAGTTCTATCTAATACTGCAATTTTTTTAACACTATTAGGTAATACATTAAGTAAATGTTTAATAGAAAATGGTCTATATAATCTAACTATTATTAATCCTATGTGTTCACCTTTACTATTTAAATCATCAACTACTTCTTTTATAGTTTCACATACACTACCCATCGCAATAATTATTTTTTCAGCTTTTTTATCACCATAATAGTCAAATGGTTTGTAATTTCTTCCTGTAATAGTTGATAATCTTTCCATATATTCTTCTACTATTTCAGGTACTTTATAATAATATTTATTTCTTATTTCAGTTGCTTGGAAATATATATCATCATTTTGATTAGTACCCTTTATTTTAGGATTATTTAAATTAAGAGCTTTATTTCTAAATCTTTCTATTGCATTTTTATCTATTAATTTTTTGATATCATTTTCATCTATTATTTCTATTTTTTGAAGTTCATGGCTGGTTCTAAATCCATCAAAGAAGTGTAAAAATGGTATTTCTGATGCAAGAGAGGAAAGATGAGATACTAAAGCAAAATCATGGGCTTCTTGAACGTTAGAAGATGACAAAAGAGCAAAACCTGTCATACGTGTTGCATATACATCTTGATGATCTCCTAAAATTGATAATGCATGCGTAGCAATTGAACGAGCTGCAACATGGATAACACCAGGTAATAATTCTCCTGCAATTTTATACATATTAGGTATCATTAGTAATAATCCTTGGCTTGCAGTATAAGTTGTACTTAAGACTCCTGCAGATAGTGAACCATGTAACATTCCTGCAGCTCCAGCTTCTGATTGCATTTCTACAACTTTAACAGTATCTCCAAATATGTTTTTCTTTCCTTCACTACTCCATCTATCTACACATTCTGCCATCGGTGAAGATGGAGTTATAGGATATATTGATGCAAGTTCTGTAAAAAGATATGAATTTAATGCACAAGCTTCATTTCCATCTATTGTTTTATATATTTTCTTCATAATTTTGTCTCCTAGCTATATATTAATTATATCATATGTATCAAACAAAATGAAAAAAAAGATAAACTTTTCTTTTGTTTATCTAAAATTAATTTTCATCATTTTTAACAATTACTATGTTTGAATTTAATCCTAATGTTTTTATGTAAAATATAGAAAAAGTATCTTTTCCAAACCATTTTATTATATCTTTATAAGAAATTAGATTAAGATTATTAATATCTGCCCAAAATTCACCTTTTAATTTATATACTATTTTTTGAAACCATTTCCAAGGCAACCAATGTAAAAATGGAATAAAGGTATGCATTTCTAATGGGAAATATCTATTAGGTGTTGTTAAGAATATTTTTTTAGAAATCCTAATACATTCTTCTAGAAAAAATTTTTGATCTTCCTTAGTTCCAACATGTTCTAAAACCGCAGAACAAAATAAAATATCGAATTGTTTATCTTTAAAAGGTAATGGTTTTTTACTTTCATTTTGTACAAATTTTTTTAAGCCATATTTTTTGACTAGAAATTCACAATCTTCAATTGATGCAATTGTAATTTTGTTTTTATAAGGATATTCTTTTTCAAAAAAATTTGAATCATTAAGTTTAGTATCTGGTGTACCACCTAAATCTAACACTTCATCTTTTTTGGTTGGTTTAATTAGCTTTTCAAATTTTGAATACATTTTCTTTCTAGCTCTACATGAGAAATAGGTTTTAATTTTTATAAATGGGTTATCATAAGAAAAATAATCAATTGGTTTATTCATTTTCATCACTTCCTCTTTCTATTTTCTTCCATCAAAAAAATGTGGCATGTATTTTTAAATTTACACACCACATTATACACGGTCGTCCCAAATTAAATTATTTTATCACATATGGATCTGTACTTGTCCCAGATCCTGAGCTGATAGATACATCAGATTTTAGATTTATAACTGGGCGACCCGCCGCATTGAAGGCGTAGTCAACGTCGCCGTCGCTCAAGTACAAGCTGTTAGGGTACCAGTAGAAGGGGCCGGCAGACGAGATCGGCGTAAGTGTCCAGAAATATGTATTGTTGTTCATATATGTTGTGTTGTTTGTTACTTTGCTATAAACTAGAGCTCCAGCATACATTATTTCATCTGCAGTTATTAATCCTGCTTTACTACTTATTACATTTGCTCCATCTGGACATGTGAAGATTGGTGCTTTATTTGTGTATAGTCTTGTATAGGCTGCTCCATAATCTCCACTAACATCATTACAAAAGTTGCTTGTTACTACTTTGTTATCTAAATCTGTTTCTGTTATGTTTGTTGTATACCAACTCTCTACTGTTTCTTTGATTTCACTTG
>CAZHBQ010000090.1:0-5464 GCA_964530785.1 uncultured Methanobacteriaceae archaeon
AACGTTTATTTAATATTTTCAATGTTATTTTAGATATTAATGTATTGTTGATTTCTACTTTATTTGTAGGTTCTTCCTTAATTATGAATTTTAAATATTTTTCATATTCTTTCAGTTTTGATACATCTTTTCTTTTGTTTATTTTGATGATACCAACTTATATTCTTTTATATTATTTATTTAAGTTATATACTCCTCAGAGAACAAATAGGAGTGTATTTTCGGAATCTTCACGAATTATACAGGTAAATTTTGTTGAATATTTATTTTTATCAGCAATGTGTACTTTGAATTTGTTAGATGTTTCAGCACAATTTTTAATAGTTTTTCTTGTAGTAAATAGTATATTTGCAATAATTGAAAGAGCTACTTTACGTGGTATATTAAGAGCTTTACGTGCTAGAAATTTTAATATAAAATATATATTGGTTGTTGGTGCAGGTTCTGTTGGAAGAAATTTCGTAGAGACAATTAAAAAGAATACGTATCTTGGGTATAAGGTAATAGGATTTTTAGATGATTATGTTGGAGGAAATATTTGTGATACAAATATTATTGGGAATTTAAATGATATTGAAAGTATTTTGTCTGAAAAAATGGTTGATCGAGTTATTATAGCAATATCTGCTCGTCACTATAGGGCTTTGGATAATATTACACAAACATGTGAGAAGATGGGTG
Organism: uncultured Methanobacteriaceae archaeon; assembly: GCA_964530785.1. Taxonomy (GTDB): domain Archaea; phylum Methanobacteriota; class Methanobacteria; order Methanobacteriales; family Methanobacteriaceae; genus Methanosphaera. The sequence goes on from CAZHBQ010000090.1 coordinate 682, forward strand.
TTCGTGTAGATATTATTCCAGATTATTATAGATATATTACATCTCATCCAAGTATTGAGTTAATTGATAATATTCCTGTAATTAGTGTTAGGTATTTGCCTCTTGATATTTCATTTAATAATTATGTTAAACGTTTCCTTGATGTTTTATTTGTTATGGTAGTTTCAATAATAATATCACCTTTATTATTGATTGTAGCAATATTAATTAAAGTCACATCAAAAGGGCCAATTATCTATAAACAAAAACGTGTTGGAAAAGATGGAAAAATATTTGAAATGTATAAATTTAGAAGTATGCATCTGGAAAATAATAATAATGATGATATTGTTTGGACTCAAAAAAATGATCCAAGAGTTACAAAAGTAGGAAAATTTATTAGAAAAACAAGTATTGATGAGTTGCCTCAATTTTATAATATATTTAAGGGTGATATGAGTCTTATTGGTCCTAGACCTGAAAGACCATACTTTGTAGATAAATTCCGTGAATCAGTTCCAAAATATATGATAAAACATCATGTTCGTCCAGGTATGACTGGTTGGGCTCAGATTCATGGTTACAGGGGAAATACATCTATTGTTAAAAGGATAGAATATGATATATATTATGTTGATAATTGGTCTATAATACTTGATATTAAAATATTTTTTAAGACTTTAACAATATTATTAACTGATAAAAATGCATATTAGTATATTTTTTTAATATTGAGAGGTTTATTATGAATATTAAAATAAATAATAAGGTTTTTTGGTTAATACCTGTTCTTATGGTTTTAGTTTTGTCTTTAGCAATTACATTAAATAATAAATGGCCTTTAAGTTGGGATATTTATATTCATATTAATTATGCATTAACTTATATTAATCATGGAATAACTACAATAGATCCACTTCTTAATGCACCAAATGGTAAAGAGATAGGTTATGTTCCTTTATTTCATATGTTATTAATACTTGTTTCAAAGATATCTGGTTTGAATCTTGTTAGTTCAGCTAAATTATTTCAAATAATAATGCCTATGATATCTATTTTATCAGTAATGGGTATATCTTATAAACTTTATGATGAAATATCTGCATTAGCTTCAGGTTTATTATTGATTTCAAGTTTCATGTTTTCAAGATTATATTTACCAATTCCTGAATCTGTTGCAATAGTTCTATTTTTAGTTGGAATATATTTATATTATTTAGCTATAACTTTAAAAAATAGAAATTATGCAATATTGTCTGGATTTATGGCTTTATTAATACTTTCAGTACATTTTTCATCATCGATATATTATATGATTTTACTAACATTATTAATGATAACACAATCTATAATTCAAAGAAGTTTCGATGTATTGAAATATTATCTATATGCTCTTGGTACAATTGTATTAATTGGTATAGTTGCAGTGATGTTTTTATTACTTATAAGTCCATCACATATTTCTCAATTACTCAGTGGTGTTTTATCAGTAGTTTCTGATCCTATGACATTATTCATGGGTCAAAAAGCAATGGGTATTGAAAGATATATTAAATGTGTGGGAATTCTACCATTAATATTTGGAATTATTGGGATATATTATTCTTTTAAAAATAAGGAATTGTTATTTATTTCAACATGGACACTAATTGCATTTATATTGAGTAATCTTCATTGGTTTGGAATACCAGTTTATACATACAGAATGTTAATATATCTAGTATTACCTGGTGTTATTATTGGAGGATATGGTATTGCAAAAATTGTTAATTATTTAAATTCTAAAAGAAAAATATATAGTATAATATTAATTGGGCTATTAGTAATTTTATCATTTTCAGCAGGATACAGTCAAATAAAAGATCCTTCAGTTTTAACATCTTCAGCATCAACTGAAGAATCAACATACCAAATTGCACCACCAACACAAGAGGAGTTGGAAGTAATTAGTTGGTTTGAAAATGTTAATAATACAGATAAGTCTATACTATCAAATAATTTATTCTTTGCAACAATAGTATCAAGTGTTGATGAGATACCTATTCATTATAAGTTTGACTCATTTATAAATTCATCATCTGAAAAGTCAATTAATAAAGAGAAAATAGGTTATATATTGTATGATAAGAGTTTAGTATTAAATAATTCAACTGAATACTCAACTTTAGATGTAGTGTGTATAAATGGAAGTTTTTATCCAACTTATTATTTTACACAGGAAATAACAAGTAGTAATTTTGAAAATATTAAATTACCATCAACGGAAAAAGTATTTGAAAATAGTAGATTTATAATATGTAAAGTAAACGAATAAAATTATGTAAGACATTAAATACATAGAGATGATCAAATGAATATAACAATTATAGGGACAGGATATGTGGGACTAGTAACAGGAACTTGTTTTTCAGAAATGGGAAATGAAGTTTACTGTGTTGATGTCATTGAAGAAAAGATAGAATCTTTAAAAAAAGGAATAGTACCTATTTATGAACCTGGGCTTGAAGAACTAATAAAAACTAATTATAGAAATGGAAATTTACATTTTACAACAAATCTATCTGAAGGATTAGAAAATTCTGATATATGTTTTATTGCTGTTGGAACTCCTATGGGTGAGGATGGAAGTGCTGATTTACAATATGTTCAACAAGTAGCAAAACAGATTGGACAAACTATGACTCATGACATGATAGTAGTTAATAAATCAACAGTTCCTGTTGGAACAGCAGATATTGTAAATCAAATAATTACTGATGAACTTTCAAAGAGAAATGTTAATTATGATGTAAGTGTAGTTTCAAATCCTGAATTTTTAAAAGAAGGAACAGCAGTTAATGATTTCATGAGACCTGAAAGAGTTATTGTTGGAACAAGTAATATGGATACTGCTGAATATCTTAAAGATTTATATGAACCTTTTACTAAAAATCATGAAAGAATGATATTAATGGATGTTTATAGTGCTGAGATGACTAAATATGCATCAAATTCTATGCTTGCAAATAGAATTTCATTTATGAATGAAATTGCAAACATATGTGATAAAGTAGGGGCTGATGTTGATCAAGTAAGAAGAGGTATGGGTAGCGATTCAAGAATTGGTCATAGTTTCTTATATCCTGGCTGTGGTTATGGTGGAAGTTGTTTCCCTAAAGATGTTACAGCACTTATAAAAACAGCAACAGATAATGGTTATGACCCTAAATTATTAAAAAGTGTTGAAGAAGTGAATAACTCTCAGAAATATTATATTGTAAATAAGATAAGATCAGTTCTTGGTGATGATTTATCAGATTATACTTTTGCAATATGGGGTTTGGCTTTTAAACCTGAAACTGATGATATGCGTGAAGCTTCATCTATTGTAATTATAAATGAATTATTAAAAATGGGTGCAACTATTAATGTATATGATCCAAAATCTATGGATGTTGCTAAAGAGTTTTATTTTAAAGACTTAGATATTAATTATTTTGATAATAAATATTCTGTTTTAGAAGGTGCTGATGCAATTGTTCTTGTTACTGAATGGAAAGAATTCAGAAGTCCTGATTTTAACAGAATTAAATCATTACTTAATAATAATATTATTTTTGATGGTAGAAATCAATATAAAAATAGTTCAATGAAAAAGTTGGGTTTTAAATATTATGCTGTAGGAAAATAATATTTTTATTTTCCACAACATTTTCTTTTTTTTATAATTATTCGTAATATTCTTCAGTCACATTAGAGTAAATGTGTTCTATTATTTTTTCGTTAGTATCTTTATTATATAGTATAATTTGGATATCTTTTTGTCCAGTACTCATAGTCATATTTACTGGTATAATTTTACTTGCACCATTTTTAAGGCTCATATTTCCTTCGGAAAATGTTCTATTAGTTGTATCGTTAATGATTTGTATCTGTAATAGGTAATCTGTATTTTTAAATTCATTATTTGTCACATTAAGTGTAAAATTTACTTCTTCACCATTTGTGAATTGAATATAATTATTTTCATCAGCTGTTTTATTTAAATCATTTATTGTAAGTGTTGAGTTTCCTGAGGAATTTGTTTGGTCATAGGAGTAAATTCCAGAGATTACTACAGTAAGAAGTGCAATGATTGTTATTATAATAAGTATATTGTTTGTTTTTCGATGTGAATATCTCTCTTCAATGCTAATATTTTTTACTTTAAGAAGATAACATAATATTATAATTATTGTTAGTATTATAATAGATAATGACAATTGTGTCGTATTTAATGAGGTTTCAACTAATATAATTATAACTCCAATTATTGAAGTTATTACTGCACTTGTGAATATTGCTATTATTGCTCTTTCAGTAAAGTTTAATTCATCAATTTGTGGGATAATTGTGTTTATCAAATAGTATCCTGGGATGAATAACATAAATGGTATTGCTATAATTTCATGAATTGGGATTTTATTAAATGGTGATATTAATATTGAAATAATTGAAATAACACTTAATAAAATTATTGTTGAGATATCTTGAGTTATATTTGAATTTTTATCATTTACAGCATTTTGTCTATGTAAGGCTATGTATGATATAATAATTGATATTGATGTAAGGATAAGTACAATATTTTCTAATCTTATCTTTAAAAAGTATGATGTAATAATTACACTACATAATGAGAAAATAATTCCAAATGCAATATTTAATATGATTTTTCTAGTTATTTTCTTAAAATTTAATGATGGATAGATAATTGTTGTTGCACCAATACCAGTAATTAGGAATTCAATTGTAAAAAGCAGTATTGAGATTGTTTGTGGGATTG
>CAZHBQ010000091.1:0-5411 GCA_964530785.1 uncultured Methanobacteriaceae archaeon
CCATAAAAACCTCCTGAATGGTACTAATTAATCTTTAAAGCCTATTTGTCCATTCATCAATAAAGGTAATAAAAAATCTCTTATTTTTCTTAATTCTTCATTTTCACTTTTATTTTTACATATTTTTGTTAATATAGAATCAAAATAGCCATATATTTCTTTATTATTTGATTGCAATATTCTTATTTCTTTTATATCTTTATCACTTAAGTGTCCAACCGTTGATCTAGCATTATTTAGTTCTTTTGATTTTATAAATGGCATAATTTCGAAATATATCTGAAATGGAGATACTTTTGAATTGTTGCCTCTAATCCTTAAAATTCGTTGATTTATGCAATCACCATCACGATTCCAAAAATTCATACAAAAATTACCATCCATTCCAATTAATAAATCTTTACTTTTTGATAAATATTTTTCATCTATTTTTTCAACTGTTTTTGCAGAAGTAGTGTTATTTAAAATGTCTCTAATTCTAACAACATCTATTGATCCATTTTCTGAAAAAGAACTTGTAGATAGAGGATAACCATATAATGCATCAGAACATTCAAAAAGATTTTTTATCTCCCATTCTGAGGGTATTTCTTTTTTTAATTCATCATTCCACAGCATTTTTCCATTAGAAGATTTATATGGTTTACCATGATCATTTGGAAAATCAAATTGTAAAAACCAATAATCATACATTGTTTTAGTAATTTTACCTAATTCTTCATTAACTTTATTATTAATTCTTATTTTACTATCAACATTTGACAACAATTTACTTAATTTAATTTGATTTTCATATGGAATATCTTCAATTAAAAATTCATTTAATATTTTCATTGTCAAAAATTTTGTCTGCGAACCTTGTGCAATCTTTTTTAAATGTTTTAAATTTAACAATAGATTATAATATATATAGTCTATATCATAGCCTCTTTTTGCAGTAATAATGTATGTTCTCTGATAAGCATTAAACTTTCCCTTGTAACGTTGACAATGAAAATTTCCTGTGGCATTATTTCCAGCTAGTAAAATAACATCATCATCAAATTCAAAAGTATTTATTTTTAATGGTTCTGGAGCACAGGTAAAATAAGGATATTTTCCATTCAATTCAGCTGCATTAGAATCTAGTTTACCCGTTGTTATATTACAAATATCAGTTAAGTGCACTTTATTCATATTTTAATTCCCCAAGTTGCTTTTTTATTTCTTCTTCCAATAAATTTCCATCTTCAAATAATTTATCTATCTCTTCCTGATACTCTTTCATTCGTTGATAAAATTCTTTCTCAGTTAATTCTTCAAATTCAATTTTAACTTCAAAATACTGACCAGCTGATAAAGAATAATTCTTATTTTGAATATCTTCGTACGATACTGAAACACTAAAATCATCTACTACTTCTTGATTAATAAATGTATTTTCTATCTTTAATACTTCCTCATTTGATAATATTGTTTTTTGATTTTTTCCATCTTTTACTTTACTTCCTAATTTAGAAGCATCTATTAACATAACATTTCCATGTTCGTTAGATTTATCTATAAACAATACAGAAACATTTGTACCGGTGTTGGCAAATATATTACTCGGCATAGATATAACACCTTTTAACCAATGTTTATCTACTATTTTTTGTCTTATTGTCTTTTCTATACTAGATTGAGCAGTTATAAAACCAGTAGGCACAACTATAGCGGCTTTACCATCATCTTTTAAACTCCATAGAATATGTTGAATAAAACATAAGTAAATTCCCATGGAATCTTTTTTCTTGTTAGGCACTTTTGGAATACCAGCAAAATATCTTTTAATACCATCTCTTTCTTCGGATTCAGCCCATTTTTGTTCTATACCATCACGAGTAGATGAAAAATCCATTTTAAATGGTGGATTAGAAGTAATATAGTCAAATCTTTTGACTCCCGAACTTGGATTATGTGGCTTGTTATAATGAGCTGGAGTATCCAGTGTATCTCCTTCAATAATATTATCTAAACTATTAGTTAGTCCATTAAGCAACATATTGATTCTTAAAAATCTTGATGATTTACCAGAAATATCTTGTGTATAAACTTGTGCTCTATCCCCAAAAGAACCTTTTCCCAATTCATTAGCTAAATGTAATACCAATGAACCAGAGCCAGCAGATGGATCATATATCTCGTAGATTTTATCTTCTACAGGAGACATATTTACTAATATCTTAGCAATAATATTTGAAATGGCCTGTGGAGTAAAATACTCTGCATATACTCCACTTGCCACATTGTAATCTTTAATTAAATATTCAAAAATTGTACTATAAAAGTCAAAATTATTTTTAAACGCATCACCAAAGTCAAATTTTTCTTGACTGATAATACCAAATATATTTTTTGCAAAATTATTTCTTTTTGAAGATTCTACATTTTCTGTAATTCTAGTAAACAAAGGTTTTCGTCCACCATCTGCAGTATCTATACTAAATACTTCGTTTTTACTATCATTAGATATCTTCTCTAAGGCATCATCAAAAAGTTTATAAAAATCATTATTAGATGTTTTATTTATTAAATATTCTATAGTTTCATCGTAAGTGAAAGAAACATCCTGGCTATATATATCATAAAATGCATCCATTTCATCATTTTTATTTTGTAATACGTCTTTATAATCCGTATCAAGTTCATTAGCAAAATCTTTTAAATTTGCCATAAATTTATCATTTAAGAACTTATAAAGAAATACAGATGTAATAACTACTTCTTCACTAGCTTGATTAGATAATCCATTTGTAGCACACAATCCTTTTAATTCATCTATTATCTCTTTTATTTTATTTTCTAAAGTAAAAATTTCTGTCATTCTTGTACTCCTATCTGAAAAGTTGAATATTAGAATACAACTCATTCAATATATGATCATATATTTCTTTAATATTTTTATATAATCCTTCTTTCAATAATAATGTTGTTATATTATGTTTTGTTGTGTCAACAAAGTTTCTTTTTCCTTGAATGCTTAGCGAATCAGAATTTAGTATATTTTTAGTATTTTCATATACTATTAACAGCATTTTTTCTATATCCTTTGCTGAAATATTACTATATTGTTCAATGGCATCTTTATAAGTTTTAACAAACGCAAAATTACCACCATAAATATTAGCCAATCTTTCATTTTCATAATTAACATTTCTTGCTTGATTCAAGGCCTCTAATAATTCATCACTAATTTCATCCATATCGGATAAATCTGATATAGATAGTTTATTAAATATATCTTGTAATAGTTGATCTAATTTAACTATCTTTATATCACCTTTATTTTTATTTTTCTTTATTTCATTTTGAATTTCAGTGACGATTTCAGTAAATCTTTTAATTGTAGGATTATCTTCTGATAATCTTCCTAAATCAAGAATCGTTATTTTTGTTTTAATAAATTCATAAAGTATTTCAATAACTTCTTTATTAGATATTACATCCATCATACCAACTGTATTTGTAGACAAGTTGATAAAATCTATTCTTTCTTGTACAGTTCTTAATAATTTTTTATTTTTTTCAGAGTCAATTTGTTTAGCGTAATCCATTGCCCTTGATAGAATAAATTCTGTTTCACATTCTTTAATACCATTTAAATATCTTCTAATTTTCAGTAAAGTTTCTTTATTAAAATATGTAAGATTCTTCGAGAACTTTTCTATATTACTTGTATCTACAATATCTTCTAAATCTTTTACAAATTTATGATATTTTCTATTAATATCTTCTTTATCTATAACTAAACCTTTTAAAGAACCTTCTTCTTCTCCATTATCATTTAAATCTGCTTCTAATTCTTTAATGTACGCTTCCATAGTATTATCAAATTCTTTTTCTATATCTATAAAATCAACAATATAACCATATTTATATACTTTACCATTTGGTGATTTATAAGGCCTATTTACTCTAGATATAGTTTGCAACAAAGACTGTGCATGTGGGCCTCTTAATAAATACATTTTCTTCAAACGCTTAACATCATAACCGGTTGTAAGCATGAAATTAACAATTAATATATCTGGGACTAATGTATCTCTAAAATCCAGTTGGTTATTCTTATTAATTTTACTTTGCATCGGATCTTCCGAATCGGTAATAACTAAACCTGTCTTTAGTTGTGAATTAATTTTAAACCAGTCATGAGCTTTTTTTGCTTGTTGATTAGTTCTACAAACAATCATTCCACCAATTGTATTATCTGAGTTTTGGAGTCTAAAATTTTGAAAATCTTTTTCAATGAAACCGCCTAGTGCTTCAACATATGCATCAGATTCATATACATCTTTAGATTCTAATTTATCATCTTCAATATCAAGATTTCTCTTTATTTCACTTTTAGCTACTGTATCTATATTTTCTTTTTTTATTCTCAAAGTATAACCATCAGCAATACTTTTATCATAAAAATATTTATGTATATAATCTCCAAATTTTAAATTTGACCTTTCTTTTTTGCTTAATAGTGGCGTACCTGTCAATGCAATATATACTGCATCTAAATCACAAGTCATTAAATTCTTAAAAAACTCTCCTGTACTAGAATAGCTTCTATGAGCTTCATCTATAAAAAATACTCTTTGTACATTAGCACCATATTTATTTTCAGCCTCTGGAATATCACCCATAAATTTTTGAATATTAACAACACATATTTCTCCGATAGAATCTGATGAAATCCCAGTTGATAAAGGTTTATTTAATTCTTTAGCAAATTCATCTTTATTTTTACAATTAACAACATTTAATCCCCTACTTTTAAACTCATTGCTTGCTTGTATTAATAAATCTATTCTATCAACAACAAAGAAAAATCTTGTATTAATATTTTTTTCAGCATAATAATCTTTTATTACTCTATTGGCAAATGCAGTTAATCCAGTTTTTCCAGAACCTTGCGTATGCCAAATAATTCCACCTTTTCCACCATTCTTCAATCTTTCAATAATTTTCCTAGTAGCAAAAAATTGTGGATATCTCATAATATGTTTTTGTGGAACTTTACCATCTACATATAATATTCCATACTTAATAAAATAAATAAATCTTTCTTTATCAAACACTGAAGTAATGAATGCATTGCATGGCATATTTTCTTTTAAATTTTCTTGAAATTCAGCTGTATCAGATTCTTCTGGTTTATAGCCACAGTCAGTCATAACATATTTAATTTTATCAACGTTTATATTTTTATATGGATACTTTTCGATATATGAATAATCATCTTCTCTAAAGAATGAAAAACTTGTATTAGTGCCATTTGGTGTTGTATAAAATGAACCAGCTCTAACATCTTCCGCATCATCAGATTCTTCATACTCCATATTGTTAGAAAAACTTACTAATTGAATCATATTAAAAATTTTCTTATAATCATCATTTTG
>CAZHBQ010000092.1:0-5383 GCA_964530785.1 uncultured Methanobacteriaceae archaeon
AAGCATTTTCTTTAATTAAAAGTTTTTGATGTTTTAAAGAAAGTTTCCAATGTATATTTTTTAGTTCATCACCCTTTTTTATTTGTTGAATATTCTATAGAATTGTCAGGGAAACTATTTTTTAAATGTGCTTATCATATTCAATATCTTTTGGTAATACTGTAATTGGTAAATTTTCTATACATTTTCTTTTTATATAAAATAAGTTTAAAGCATCATATTGTTTATAAGAATCAAAAGATAAATGAAATCCACCACAATGTATAAAAGAAACTGAAATATCATTAATTTCTTTTTTTAATAAATATTTTTTATTTAATAATTTAATACGACAATAACCCATTAAAGGAGTATCTTTATGAATTTGAATAATATTCTTTTCTTCTTGAGTAAATATATTTTGATCATTTATAAAATAAAGATGAGATTTTGATTTATAAAATAACAACAGAAGAATAGATAGTAATGGCGTAGTTATTGTAATAAAGAATACGTAATATGATAAATATCCGACAAATAATATATAAAAAATATAAGATAAAGAAACAAGTAATAAATAGATAATAATGTTTTTTATAATCATAATTTTATTGTAATATTATTTTTTAATATATCTTTAAAAATAGTACTGTATGTTTCTTTATTTTCTGATGCATTAGCTTTTAATATTAAACGATGATCTAGAATTGGATGAATGAGATTAATAATATCATCATCAATAACATAATCTCTATTATTTATATAAGCTAATGCCTGACTAGCTTTCATTAAAGCAATAGAACCTCCAGGAGAAGCACCTTGTAGTACTAAGCTATGATTTCGTGTTCCTTGAACTATTTCAACAATAAAAGTTAATATTTCTTTTGAGATATATACATTTTCTACACTTTGCTGAATTTCTAAAAGTTCTTCTATATTTATTACAGGATTAATGGCTTCAATTGGATTATGTTTGATTTTTCTATTTATAATTTCTATTTCACTATTTTTATCAGGATAACCTAGTGATAATCTCATCATAAAACGATCTAATTGAGAATCAGGCAACAATTGTGTACCAGCACTACCAAATGGGTTTTGAGTTGCAATAACCATGAAAGGTTTTAATGCATCATATGTTATATTATCAGTGGTAATTTTTCCTTCTTCCATAACTTGTAATAATGCTGATTGTGTTTTACTTGATGTTCTGTTGATTTCATCAGCAAGAAATATATTTGTAAATAGTGGTCCTTTTTTAAAAATCATTTCTTTTTTATCTAAGGAATATTGACTATATCCTATTAAATCACTTGACAATACATCACTTGTTAATTGAACTCTTTGGTAATCTAAAGATGTCGCTTTTGTTAAAGCAACAGCTAAATTCGTTTTTCCAACTCCTGGAATATCTTCTAGTAGTATATGTCCTTTAGATAGTAAAGCAATTATAATATAATCAATAACTTCATCTTTACCTAAAACTGCTTTTTTATCTCATTTTTTATAAGTTCTATTTTATTCATAATCAACCTTCCTTTTTTATATATTATCAAATAAATGTGTATAATATTTGTATATGATAGTCATAAGTTTTTAAATTTCTCATATCAATATATAGGTGATATGATGAAACAAATATATATAAAGATATGTATTGTATTATTATTATTAACTTTAATAGCATACATACATTTCCCTTATATTATACAAGAAATTGATAGTTTTAACAAAAAAAATACTGAAGAAATACTAGTTTCAATAACTATCGATAATCAAAAAATCGAAAAACCATTAAATGAATATCTAGTTGGTGTTCTTGCAGGAGAAATGCCAGCAGAATTTGAATTAGAAGCATTAAAAGCACAAGCAGTAGCAAGTAGAACTTTTGTATTATCAAGAAATTTGAAAGTTGACAATACAACAAATTCTCAAGTGTACTTAACCGAAGAACAGATGAAAAAAAACTGGGGCACTCATTATGATGAATATAAAGCGAAAATAGAAAAAGCGGTTATGGAAACAAATAATGAAGTTATGACTTATGATGGTGAATATATTTCAGCATTATTTTTTTCAAGCTGCAATGGCAAGACAAATAATAGTGAAGATTATTTTAGTGATGAAGTTGCTTACTTAAAATCAGTTGACAGCAAGTGGGATTTAACTATTGATAAGACTAATATTAGAGAAAAGAGTTTTACTACAAGTGAACTGGCTGATATTTTTAATACAAATATACAATCTCTTAAAATTATGTCATACACAGATAGTGGTTATGTTAAAACAATGGTAGTTAATGATAAAGAATACACAGGAAGGCAAATTAGAGAGAAGCTTTCTCTAGCATCTTCTAGTTTTCAAATAACATATAGTAAAAATAAATACACTTTTACAACTTCAGGAAATGGACATGGTGTAGGAATGAGTCAATATGGTGCTCAAGGTATGGCAAAGGAAAATAAAAATTATAAAGATATTTTAAATCATTATTATAAAAATATTAAAATTCAAAGTATAGACTCTTAAATATTGTTCATACTTTCTATGAGGTGAAAGTATGAACATAGTAAAAAAATATAGTAAATATTTATTGTTAATTTTATTTCTCGCTTTATTTTTAGGTGGGGTTGGTATTGTACAAAATGCTATTGATCAAAAGACTGATTTTGAAGATGAGTCAGTAGTTAAAGTAGAAGAAAATAAAGATGATACTACAAAAGAAAGTACAGATGAAAAGAGTGATACTGTTGAAGTTCTAAAAAAACCGGTAGATGACAGTATTGGAATTGTGAGATATTTTTACAGTACTGATGATGATTCAAGTAAGCAGGAGCAATCTTTGATATTATTTGAAAATGTATACAGACCTAATTTAGGAATAGATTATTCAAATGGAGATAAAAGTTTTGATGTATATGCCTCAATTAGTGGAACTGTTACAAAAAAGACAAATGATCCTGTATTAGGGTGGGTAGTTACTGTTACTAATGATGATAATTTATCAACAACGTATCAATCTTTATCAGAAGTAAGTGTTGAATTAAATAAAAAGGTAAATCAAGGTGATAAGATAGGTGTGAGTGGTGAAAATATCTATGAAGCTGACTTAAAAAATCATTTACATTTTATTGTTGAAAAAGATGAAAAAATGATTAATCCAGAGAAATATCTTGATAAAGAAATTAGTACTATTAAATAGCGAAATTTCGCTATTTATTTTTTCTTCTTGTAAAATGTAAAAAAGATGATACAATAATAGTGCTAAAAGGAGGAATGTATATGAGGTTATCAAAAGAGATTGGTATTGACTTAGGTACAGCTAACATTCTTATTTACGTTAAAGGTGAAGGAATTGTTGTTAATGAACCATCAGTTGTAACTATAAATACTGAAACTAATAAACCTATCGCTGTTGGTGAAGAAGCAAGAGATATGTTAGGTAAGACACCTGGTAAATTTCAAGCTATTCGTCCATTAAAAGATGGGGTTATCGCAGATTTTCAAATTACTGAAATTTTAATTACACATTTTATTAATAAACTGAATCTAAAAGGAGTATTCTCAAGACCTACAATTTTGATTTGTTGTCCATCAAACATTACATCAATTGAAAAAAGTGCAATTCAAGATGTTGCATTGAGATGTGGAGCTAAGAGAGTATATATTGAAGAAGAACCAAAAGTAGCAGCTATTGGTGCTGGTTTAGATATTTCTAAGCCATCAGGAAATATGGTTGTTGATATTGGTGGTGGTACAACAGATGTTGCTGTATTGTCATTAGGAGATATTGTTTCTAGTTCATCATTAAAAATTGCAGGAGATAAGATGGACGAAGAAATTATTAAGTATGTTAAAGATAAATATAAGTTATTAATTGGAGATCGTACTGCAGAAGAAATCAAAATAAATATTGGATGTGCTTATAAAGGTACATCAGAAAAGGTTATGGATGTTAGAGGTAGAGATTTAGTAACTGGTTTACCACATACTATTCAATTAACTGAAAAGGAAACAGAAACTGCATTAAAAGAATGTTGTGAAACAATCTTAAGAGCAACTAAACAAGTATTAGAACAAACACCACCTGAATTATCAGCTGATATTGTAAATAAAGGCGTATTCTTAACAGGTGGAGGAGCTTTATTAAAGAATTTAGATAGATTCTTAGAAGAAGGATTAAATGTTCCTGTATTTGTAGCAGATGATGCATTAGATTGTGTTGCTAAAGGTTGCGGAGTTATGTTAGAAAATACTCAATACTTAATGTAATACATAAGAGGTTTAATGAATATATTTCATTATCCTCTTTTTATGTTATACTATATAATAGTTTAAAAGATAAATAGGAGTTAGAGTATGAGTAAAAAGATATTTTTCTTTGATGTTGATGGAACAATAAAAGGTTTTGATGGTATATCGGATAGAGTTGTAGATGCAATAAGAAATATGAGGAAGCAAGGCAATTTGTGTTTTATTGCTAGTGGAAGACCTCCTGCATTTATATCACAAGATATCATTGATGTTGGTTTTGATGGATATATTTTATCTAATGGAGCAAATATTATTTATAATGATGAACTTATTTTTAATGAAGTATTAGATTATGATGAAATAAAGAAGATTATTCAGTATTTCCATAAAAAACATATAGAATATGTTTTACAAACTTCCACTAAATGTTATATTGATAAAAGATGTACTCATTTAATCAGTTTTTATAAAAAGTTAAATGCTAATTTTGAAAAATTTGAGTTTGAATTTGATTTAGAAGAGCAGCTTCATAGAACTAATAAATTTGAATTTTTACCAAGAAATGAATTGATTAGAAAACTAATGATAAAGAAATTAAATTCTTTTGAATATATGTCTTATCCTAAATCATGTGTAGAAGTTTATTCAAAAAATATCAGCAAAGCAACTGCAATTAAAAAAGTAATTGAAATGTTAAATATAAATTTTGATGATACATATTGTTTTGGTGATGGAAAAAATGATATAGAAATGTTTATGAGTGTCGCACATAGTTTTGCAATGGCAAATGCAAATGATGAAGTGAAAGCTAAAGCAAAAAATATATGTCCAAGTATAAAAGAAGATGGTGTAGCAGTTATATTAGAACAGTTATAAGAAGCTGGAGTTTCCAGCTTTTTTTTTGGACAAAAAATCCAATGACAGAACTTTTTTATATTATTTATAACGCTCTTTTTAAGAAAAATGTTGTTTTTGCTATTATATTGATATGCTAGAAGAATTATATGGACATATTTGGTATGTGCCATATATCATTTTGAAATTATTAATTTAATATACTTTAAATTTAACATTTAAAACTTTTCATATCATTTGTTTAATTTTAGATATTCCATTTAATTACCAACAAAAATCTTAAAAAGAGCGATTT
>CAZHBQ010000093.1:0-5370 GCA_964530785.1 uncultured Methanobacteriaceae archaeon
TTTCTAATAATTCTGGATTTTAAATTGGACTTGAACTTATGAAAAATATATGCCGAATGAACCGATGTTTCAGTTTCTAAAATTGATACTTTTAAGACATCCTACTCTTCCTAAATATATGAATTGGGATGAATTTAAGATACTAAAAATACTAAAGTAAAATTGCATTTATTATTGTTAATAATGGGTCTGGCAATATTTTTGATATCCAGGATTCTAGAATATAACGGGATTTAGGGAAATACTTTAGAAGATACACTAGAAATGGGAGAAACAGAGTTAAACTTATTCTAATGACTTCTATTATGGATAATTCATTTGGCCAAAAAACTATTTAAAAATGCAGATATAGTTATTAATAAATTTCATATTGTTACTCAACATATAATGCTTTAAATGTTACTAGAGTTAAATTATATTATAAAGATAATCCTAATTACAATAAACTAAAGGATTTATGGAGGTAAATTTTTAAAAACTAAAATGATTTATCTGAAGAAATGAGATATTCAAAGTATTTTCACAAAGAAGTGTCACAAAAAAATTATTACCTACTTAATTAATACTGATAAAACACTTAAAAGAATTGTTTTTGTAACAAAGGTATGATCACTTTATTGCTAGAATTTTTCTAATTAAAGTATTATAAAAGGATGATTTTCATCATCCTTTACATTGTATTCTTGTCTTTCACCAACACTATTTGACAAAGAACTGTCATAAAAATAATTTAATTGTTTCTTTATGTTATGTGATTTTCAGCTAATTTAATTGATGTATAATTATTTATAATTAAAATTTTGAATGTGATTTATCTGTTTTTTTATTTGTTTTTATTTTTTTAAGTACATAATAATATTCTTTTGTAATTGATTCAATATATTTTTTCTTTCTTAATTTAGATATCCAACGATTAGGTATGCTGTTTTTACCATAAATAATGGCATTTAATGAACCAGTGAGTGCTGCAATTGTATCAGTATCATAACCTAAATTTACGGCCTTTACAACAGAACTCTCATAGTTATCTGAATTTAAAGTACACCATATACTAGCCTCTAAGGTATCAACGATAAATGGTGTTGATTTTATATCTTCCATTAAAGCATTAGCAATGCTACCATCTAAAATTCTTGAATAATTATCAATGGTTTCTATGGAATAGAATTTATTATAATTTTTGTTCTTTAATTGTTCTAAAGCTGAGTTTTTGTCGAATCCATCTAACAGTTGTTCTACATAATCACAAAAAATTCTACATCCTAGCATACTTATTTCATGCCCATGAGTTAAGGAAGAAATATTGTTTATTAGCATTGTTTTCTTCTCCTCATTATATTTATTAGAGTATAAATAAAATGCAATTGGTAACATTCTCATTAATGATCCATTACCATTATCATTTATATCAGTACCACCGCATTCTATTGGAGGTGCTTCTTTATTTATAAATTTAATCAAAGATTTTTTAGTCGTAGGTCCAATTCCAAAGCATATATCAATGGCCGAGTATTCTCCATTAATGTACCATTGACAAAATTTATTTAATATATCCTCATAATTTATACATCTATTTATTATTATTGAATCCATCGTGGCTAATGTTAATGAGGTATCATCACTCCATGTTCCCATTGGAACATTATAACTAATATTTCCTAGCATCTCATTAATAGGATGATGTTTTAAAATTTCCCTACTTACAAATTCAACCGGGACCCCTAGTGCATCTCCAACTGCAAACCCTAATATTCCAGAAAGCATTTGTTCTTTTAAATTATCATTCATTTTTAAAAACCCCTTATATTTTTGTATTAATACCATTATTTAGCTCATCAGATTCATGTTTTTCTAAATATTTACCCAACTTAAAATCGTCATATATATTCCTACCATAATATATATAATATAATATTTTTCTTTCTTTATCATTTAATTGCTGGATATCATTTTTATCTTTCTCTAGTTCAATTGCAATATTTTTCATATCCCTGAAAAATGTTGCATTTTCTATATAATCAATTTCTTTATTATTAATAATTTTTTCAATTATATCCTTATATTTTTCGTTAAATTTGTTTAATTTTTCTTTCATTCAAAAAAAATCCTTTCATTTTAATAATATTTATTTTAATATATATTACCATTATACTTCTTATAATATATTTATTTAATTTATTAATACATCTATTACTATTTTATTAATTCCCTTTACTTTTTTTTGATTGGCCTCTAATATTTTTGTTGTGGTCTCAGTTCCTAGTATCATTTCACTTTCACTAAAATTATTAGTAACAAAGGCATTTGTACCCTTTGGTATATAACAGTTTAATACTACTTTTCTACGTAATACCTTATTATCATTTAATGCAACAGAAAAGAAGCCTCCTCCCGCAGATTTTGTTTCACCAATCATATTATTAATTGCACCAACTATTTCCAAGTTGGATAAATTTTGAACATCTAATCCAAAGGTATTAGATAAATAATTCATGTCCAATTCCCTTGTGGCAAATATATCCTTTGTAGTTTTATTGGTACTTACTACCCTTTTTAATGATTCTACAACTTCCTCTTGATTAGAAGATAATACAGGGATAGTCCCATTTTCGAATGCAACTCTCAATTCATCATTTATATCAAATGAATTACATGATCCAACATATCCATATCCATGTCCGTACATTTTTGGATCATATATTCTATCAAAATCATATTTACTTATACTTTGTTTCTCAGACATTTTTTTGAATTCATGATTACTTATTTTTTGATAAGATGATTTATTAAACTCATTTGTAATATTGTTATTTTTCTTTAATTTCCCTAATGCACTAGATCCAATATCAAAACCAATATCCATTATAGAGGCAATCAAACCATTTTTAATTACTCCACCTGTTCCACCATATTTATTATTAAATATATTCCAATATCCTTCATCACTTATTATACTATCAATTCCTGATTTTACAAATCCATCAGCTGCTCCTACAATAAACTCTGATCCTGCACTTACTAAGGATTTCTGTAAATGATTTAATCCGGCTGTTCTATTAAATATTGCATTCTCTATTTTTCCAGATACTTCTGTTGCATTAGTTGCATTTAAACTTTTTCCTATTTTAGAACCCATATACCATTGTGCAGCATCCCACGTTCCTGTTGCTGCTCCGTATGCTAATCCTTTCCAGTAATCATCATTTTCTTGCCAATAATTTTCTGTTGCATGTCCCATTGAATTAAATCCTGATATTACTGCACCTACTGTTGCTCCTGATCCTCCTGATACTGCTGTTATTGCCCCTATTTCTGCTGTTTTTGTAAATTCTGATATTACGTTTGATACTGCTCCATCATATTTGATTAATGAGTTTGTATTTATATATTGACCAACTGCGGTTTTATAAAATGAATCATATAATGCATTAGACCAATCATATGCTACTACACCTTTGGTCCAATTTCTTATATCTTCTCCTACATGTCCGCCTGTAAATATATCTGTTGCACTTCCACCTAAAGATACTACTGTTCCTCCAACTGTTATTGCTGCATCTCCTATACCTTCTATTAAATCTATTGTTCCATTTATCACTGAACCTGCCACTACCGCCTCAGTTGATAGTCTGTCCATAAAGCCGAAATATCCATCCTCCATAGCTTTATCATAGGCTGCTTTTACTTCTTTTACTGCATCTATAAACTTTATTGTAAAATCTACATTTGTATCACTAAACAAGTTATTATAATATGACTCTGCTTCTGATTGTCCTTCATTTAAATATTTTAATTTTAATATTGCGTATTCTTCCTCTGTTATCTTTCCTTCCATACATGCTGTATGTGCTTTCGCAAGTGTATTTGCATTCGCGTTTTGATACGGATCCTTTTCTGATATCAAATCCATTATTGATTTTCCATTTACATCTTTAAAATCTTCCTCACTGTATTGTTTCTTTGCCATTTCTTCTTTCAAATATATTATTTTACTATTTATTTCCGCTCTTTCATTATTGTCCCTTGAATTATTGAATTTTTCCTCATACTCTTTTATCATTTCTTCCGGAAATAATACACACATATATTCCTCTGCAAATTCCTTTATTGCTTCATTAGTATTACTACCACTATTTCTGTATGAGTTTAAAATTTCTTTTTGTTCCTCTGCTGATTTATTAAATACATCTAACTGTATAAATGTTATTAATGAATCCTTGTATGCGTAATTTATATCTTTATTTGTTGCCTTTATTACATTTTCAAAATTTTCATTAAAACTATTATATTTATTATTTGAGTCTGCGGAAAGTATATGTTCTTGTAATGCCATTTCTTCTAATAAATCTTCATTTAATTTTTCACTTATGTTATTAATAAATTTTTGATATTCCTCTTCGTTTATAATATTATTTTCATATAACATCTCTACTACTGAGGCAAAAAATGTTTCAAATCCTGCTACCTTATCTACTATTGCTTGTATTTCTGTTTTTAGTCCTCTTAAAAATTCAGCACATGATAAATCCTCGGGTATGTCTCCTAAATCACTACATAATAAGGCTTCATCTATATCTGATTTTGCATACCCTAACATAAGAATGGCTGATGATATTTTCTGTTCATCATATTGAAACATTGCATCACTTCCTTATTTTGTTGAAAGTTTATCTTCCCATTCTAACTCTTTCTCTTTCTTCTATCCACCAATCATATTTATTTTGGTAGCTTTGTATATTTTTTTCACACTCTTCTATTTTTCCTTTTATTTCTTCAATTGCCCCTTCTAAATTTGCATCTATTGTATCCAATGTTGAAATTGTATCTTCTATTTTATCTGTGCCCACCGTTTGACTACCAATCACTAATGCCCTATTAGTTATTTTTTCATTTGCTGTTTCTAGGGAATCTCTACAACCTTCAATAGCACATGTTAATTGTGGCTCTATTTTTTTCCTTAGATTTTCATATTTCTCCTTTTTTTCTTGTTGTGTTCTTTTTAATCGCCCATACTCTTGTATTTTATCATTACATTCTCTTAGTGCTAATTGATCTATCGCCATACTATCATCCCCACTTTTTTGCTATTTCCTTTCTTCAATAAATTCTTTTAATTTTTTCTTAAATTCTTTCTCCTCTTCATCTCTTAATCCAAAATGATATATTTTATCTATTTGATTATGATTAAATAATGCAGTTTCGTTTGATGATATTATTCCCTCTGGATATAAGCATCCACTATAATCATATATTTCTTCCTTTTTCCCTTTTTCACTTGCACAAAATCCTGTTATCATTAATTTCTTTGTTGCACCTTTTAATAATACTACTGTCCCTATTGGTAAATATTTATCTGTATTCATAATTATT
>CAZHBQ010000094.1:0-5342 GCA_964530785.1 uncultured Methanobacteriaceae archaeon
AGTGAAATATTAATGTCATAATTATAGTTATTTTCCAATTCTTCTAATAAATTAGTTTCTTGTTCTTCGTTATTATTAGTATTATTATTTAATACAGTATTGTAGTCATAATTATTTCCAGTATTAGATATATTTAAGTATATTATTATTAGAACTACTACAATAACATAGCCAATTAATTCTACTTTAGCTTTGTATTTTTTATCGGTTTTTATTTTTTGGAAAAATGTTTCTTTCACATGCTTTTCTTCTTTATTTTCTTTATTATTCATTATTTTAGCACCTTACCTATTAATTCTTTTTTATTTATTCCATTTAAATAATCTTTAACTTTACATCTACTTTTACTTTCTAAATCTAGTTATTTTTATTAGGTTATCTTTGGTAGTACAAATTATACCATCTTTTTCTAATTTTACTATCGTGCCATAATCATTAGTGTTATAATGCTCCAATATTTCTATATCATATATTTTTAGACGTTTATTATCTAATAGACAGTAAGCTCCTGGTGTTGGATTGAGGCCTCGGATTAAATTCTTTATTTCTTGGCTTGATTTTGAAAAGTCTATTTTGGTCTCTTCTTTTTTGATATTGTAGGCATATGTTACTTTAGTTTCATCTTGTTTAATTCTTTTACAACTCTTATTTATAATACTAGGCAATGTTTTTAACAATAAATCTCTTCCAAGAATGGACATTTCGTTATATAAGTCGCCTAAAATCATATTTTCATCAATTGTTATTTTTGCTTGAGATATTATATCGCCAGCATCCATTTTGGGGCTCATATCCATGATAGTTATTCCAGTTTCTTTATATCCTCTTATAATTGCCCAATGAATTGGTGCTCCACCTCTTAGTTCTGGTAGTAGCGAACCATGGACATTTAT
Organism: uncultured Methanobacteriaceae archaeon; assembly: GCA_964530785.1. GTDB lineage: Archaea > Methanobacteriota > Methanobacteria > Methanobacteriales > Methanobacteriaceae > Methanosphaera. Next base: position 894 of record CAZHBQ010000094.1, read on the forward strand.
ACAACCGTATTTTGGATAATCTAAAATTATATTTGGGATTATTTGTCCATAAGCACAAGTTATAATGAGATCGGGATTAGCATCAATAATTGGTTGATAATTTGTTTTAATTTTTTCAGGTTGAAATACTTTAATGTTATATTTTAATGCTAGTTCTTTAGTTTTTGGGTATTCTATATTTCCTTTACGATTTTTTTTACGATCAGGTTGGCAGACAAGCATTACAACATTGTAATTTTCAATTAGGCTTTCTAGTATTGGGATAGCAAAATTTGGAGTTCCCATAAATACTACTTTTACGTCTTTTTTTATGTTAAAATTAGATGTTTTGTTATTTAATTCTATTATATAATCGTCTAATTCAATAGGATCATTATTACTTATTATTTTATTTTTATCAATAACTGCCATCGATTTCACCTTATTTCTTAATGATTAAATAAATTATATCAAAAAATGAGAAAAATTTCTACATATTTCTCATTTTCCTAATTATTTCTTATTATATTTATGTAGTTATTGACATTAGTTGACCAAGCAGGATTTTCAGCATACTTGGAATTCATTGTTTCAGCTGTTGTTAGGCCATATGCTACATAGTTTTTGGCTATATTATCAATAAAGGCTTTAATACCATCATCTAAAGTGTTAAAGTAACCATAACTTCCACAACCTGATCCTTTCATTCCTCCTACATTGTTACATGTCTTAACTAAGTTACTACAATTCCAGTTACACCCTGTTTCTTCTAAAGAAATAGCTGCTGCTAGATAAGGATCCACGCCTTTTTCTAATGAATATGATGCATATAGATAACCTTTTTTTGATAATTCATTTGTGAATGAACGATCTAATTTACTTGCTAGCTCATTTAATGTCATTCCTTCATAAACTATTTCAGGTTCTTCTTCGTAATCTTCCTTATCTTGAGTTTGTTCTATTTCTTCTATAGAATCACTTTCAGTAGTATTATTATTAGTATTATTATCACTATCACTAGATAATTGTTCGGTTATATCTTTTTCTTCTACTTGTAAATCATTGGATATTTCTAATGCTTTTGTTTTGCTAGTTGCTATAATCTGAGTATTCATTTCTTCTTCAGTTGTAAATAAATATATTACTGTAAGAATACATGATGATATTATACAAATGAATGATAATAGTACTCTTATTTTAAATTTTAACATATTACTCCTTCTACTCTTTATTAGAGAGTTGCTGGCAAGTGGGTAATATAATAGCATAATTAATTACTTTTGTCAAATTACTCAAATTATGGTATTTTAAATTTGATATGCAACATATTATGTGATAGAATATTTACGGTGGTGTTATGTTTAAATATACTTTAGATAATAAAAGATATCATACTCTTAATTATCATGTTAAAAATAAATATAATTGTAAAGTGGTAAAGATTAGTTTAAATGCTGGTTTTACTTGTCCTAATCTTGATGGTAGGGTTGGATATGGAGGTTGTATATATTGTTCACCAACTGGCAGTGGTGAGTTTGGTGGGAATATCAATAAATCTTTGGAAGAACAATTTTATGAAGTTAAGGAAAAGATTGATAGGAAATGGCCTAATAGTAAATATATTGCTTATTTTCAAGCACATACTAATACTTATGCTCCTGTTAGTGTATTGAAAAAGAAATATGAAAGCGTACTTAAATTGGATGATGTTGTAGGTATATCTATTGCAACAAGATGTGATGCTATTAGTGATGAGTGTTTAGATTATTTAAGTGATTTAAATAAAAGGACTAATCTTACAATTGAGTTAGGGTTACAGACTATTCATGATATAACATCTAATCTTATTAATAGGTGTCATACATTAAAAGATTTTGAAGATATGTATTATAGATTAAAAGAAAGGAATATCGAAGTAGTTGTACATATTATTAATGGTCTTCCAGGTGAAGATGAGAAAATGATGCTTGAGACTATTGAATATTTGAATAGATTGAAAATTGATGGTATTAAAATTCATATGTTAAATATTGTTAAAAATACTAACTTAGCTAAGATATATGAAAAAGAGAAATTTCATATTTTGTCTAAAGAGGAATATATAGATATTGTTATTAAGCAGTTAGAATTGTTAGATCCCAATGTCGTTATTCATAGGATTACTTCTGATCCTGATTTAGATAATTTAATTGAACCTGCTTGGCTAATTAAGAAATTTTGTTTACTTAATGATATAGATAAAGAAATGAAGAAAAGGGATACTTATCAAGGAAAAAAACAGTGAGTTTTAATTACTGTTCTTTTTAGCTAAATGTTGCTTTTATTTCATTTCCATAGGATGTCTGAAAGATTACTTCACCTGTGAATGCATCTTTCATTCCTTGAAGTTCATCTTGCGATGTTCCATTATCATAAGCCCACAACATTACATAAAATGTTTTGGTATTGTTAATTTTAGATAGGGTTTCATTACTAATAAATAATGATTCATAATCATCATTGGGATTTAAATTTTCATCAGATGAACTATTTTTGTTTCCTGTTTTGATATAGCTGCTTTCAACAAAAGTTGAATCTTCAAAATCTTCGGTTGTATATTCTGTATAAAATGTCGTTTCATTATCATCTGTGTATACTCTAGAAAATCTTGTATCAACGCCGTCTTGTTTATTTGTGATTATATAACCATCAATAGATATTTCATCTTCTCCTGTAATGGTTATTGTTATTTTATAAATTTGGCATCCTGCATATCCGTAGTCATCTGCACATTTTTTTACTGCAGCATTTGGTGATTCCTCATTTTTCATAGGAATCAATCCATTAATTAAATCGATGGTTGTTACTCTTTCTACATCAAGATTGAATCCTGTTGTTGCTGATTTACCAGTTATATCATTACTTTTAACGCTTGCTGTAAAATATGCAAATGTTGCTCCTATTATTACTATAGATAAACTTATACATATAAGAAATAAATAAAACATTTTTTTATTAGAAGATTGTTTCATTTTATCACTATCCTATCTATATAATATTGTATCAAAATTTAAATAAAAATACAATAAAAAAATGTAAACGTCATTGTTTACATTTTTTTATTATTCATTACTTGCTGCTGTATCTGCTGTAATTTTTGCGGCACTACTGAATGTTGCTGTAATCTCACTACCTTGTGCAGAATTGAATACAACTTTTCCAGTAAATGGAGTTGGATCTGATCCAGCTTCATTTTGAGCTGTACCTGTTTCAGATAACCATACAACTATATAGTAAGTAGCGCTTGAACCATCTGAACCAGCTGCAGCTAATTGTTGGTTCCAAACTAATGCAGAAGTATAGTCATCAGTCCTACTGTAAGTTGTAGCAGAAGCATCTGTTCTTTGACTAATTCTAATAAAATTATAACCAACTGTATCATAAGGGTTACTACTTATTGTAGTTGTTCCTTTAATACTATTATATGACGTCAAAATTTTAGATGCATTATGCAATGTATCACCAGTTGATGCTAATGCTTCCATTGTTACAGCTCCATCTCCAGTAGTGTTAGTTGTATTTCCTGAGCTTAAATAAACTGTACCACTAGTTGTACAAGCTGTAGCAGCTCCATCTGTTTCAGTACAAAATGCTTGTGCCCATCTCATACCAAAAGTACCAGCTAATGGTGCATCTGTTGCTGCTGTTAATTCTGGACCGCCTGCTAATGTTACATATCCATCAATAAACATCTGGGCAGAACCATTATTAGTAGCTACTATTTTATAGATTTGACATACTGCGTTACCGTTGTCATCAATACAAATACCATTGTCAGAATTAGCTGAACCAATTGCAGTATCTACTTGACCGTTAGTCATTGGAATTAAGCCTCCAACATCACCAGCAGTTGTTACTTTAGTTACAGCTAAGTCAAAACTAACATTAGTAAAATTACCATTAATTGCAGTTTCATTGCTTGCTGTTGCTGTAAAGTACGCAAATGTTGCACCAATAATAGCAACTACTAATGTAGCAACACCTATTACGCCGTAGAATATTCCCCTTCCATTATGTTTTTCATTCATTTATATCTATCCTCCTTACAGTATAAAGTATAGCAAATTATGTTTTAAAATGCAATAGGTTTTTGTCTTTTTTTGATTTTTTAGTTTATATATATATTTAAACTATTTGATGAATATATATTTTTATAGTTTTTGTCGATATATTTTATTATTTTCTTGTTGGCTTGATTATTATTTTTATATAAGTCAAAATAGTCTAACATAAATATACACTTGGAGTCTTTACAATAATTATCTATTTCTTCAATGTATTTGTTGCTGCCATTATAACCAATGTTGCCATTATTTATTAAGTCATATTTATTTATGGGGATATTTAATTCTAATTTGGTAAAATATGCTTGAGAGTTAAGAATATATAGTGTGTATTTTGAATATTTTTGTCTATATTCATCTATTGTAT
>CAZHBQ010000095.1:0-5234 GCA_964530785.1 uncultured Methanobacteriaceae archaeon
AAATGCATATCTAAATCATAATGACTTACTATCTCTTTACATATTTCTAATGATTTTTCTGCTTTAGTTTTATTAAAAGCATATATATCAATATCTGCTCTATTTGCTCTTCTTTTAATCGGTTTTAATTCAGTATCTAAATTAAACTCAGATATATCTTTTAAATCAGAAATAACTTCCCCTAATTCTAATCCTCTAACAGTTTCAACAACAACCTTTTCACCTTTTTTTATATCCAAATCAGTTGAAAAGTAATATGATTTGCCAACATTGTTAAAACGCACACATGCCAACCTTTCTTCCATCATTCTACCCCTTTCTGTATTTTATATAACATACTGTCTATTAATAACATAATATTTGCATTTGTATATAATAAACCTTCTGTTTCTAACACTATTTCGATTATTGAGATTATGTTCTCGTCAGTTGTATTTATTTTTTTATAGAGTTTCTCTAATGATTTATATGAAACTTCCATTGAGTGTTTCACGTGAAACAAATCTCTTAATGCTAAAACAAGCATATTTAAGAACAAAGCTATTGTATCCTTTTCTTTATATTTTTTCAATAAATGTGTTTGTACATTTATAATTAAATTATCTTTCTTAAAATACATATCTTCAATAAAATACTGAACTTCCTTTTTCAACTCATCAAAAGTTTCATTTCCAATATATGGTTCACATTCTTGATATGTATGTAAAATCTGTACCATAATATTAGCATTTTCAACTGATATACTTTTTTCTATTAACTGTTTTTTTAATACTTCTGTTGATTCAGGTAACAATTGTATGACTTGACATCTTGATTGTATTGTTGGCAGTACTTTATTCAAATTGGTACAAGTTAAAATTGCATATACACCTGTTCTTGGTTCTTCCAAGATTTTTAACAAACTATTCATTGCTTCTAATGTTGCATTTTCAATGTTTTCTAGCATATACACTTGACATTTTCCCTCAATTGAAGATTTAGAAAATTGTTCTTGTATATATTCTATATTTTGCTTTTTTAAACTCTGCTTTTTTCCACTAAAAAATATAAAATCACTATAATTATGATTTTCAATTTTATTACAATCAATACACTTTTCACATGCTAATAAATCATTGTTACATACTAAAGATTTTACAATAAAATGTGCTGGATCATAATTATTATATCCTACTATTAAAAAAGCATGAGGCAAAGTTTTGTTTTGAAAGCTTTTATAAAGTATTTGATATAATATTGGTTGTGTTTTTTTTAAATCTTCTTTACTTATCATAAGACCTCTTTTATTTTCTTCAAAACTTGTGTATAAACAGATTTAACATCTAAACTTGCATCTATTTTTACAATTCTATCCGTATATATATCACATAGTTTTAAATATCCATTATATACTTGTTGATGAAATTCTATACTTTCTAAATCTAATCTATTAATTTCTCTATCTTTATCGTTGTTAATTCGTTTTAATCCCAATTCAGGCTTAATATCAAAGAAGATTGTCCTTGCTGGTAAAATTTCTCCAGTTGCAAATAAATTCATTTGATATACTTCTTCTATTCCAATTCCTCTTGCAATGCCTTGGTAAACCAATGAACTATCAATATATCTATCACAAATAATAATTTCATTATTTTTTAGTGCAGGAATGACTTTTTCTACTAAGTGTTGCCTTCTACTTGCAGCATACAATAAAGCTTCAGTTCTTTTATCCATAGATGTATTTTCTTTTTTTACAATAACATCTCTAATTTGCTCTGCAATATCTACACCGCCTGGTTCCCTTGTCAACGTTACTGTATAGCCTTCTTTTTCTAATTCTTCTTTTATCAGTTTAGCAATTGTAGTTTTACCACTACCCTCGCCACCTTCAAAACTAATAAACAATCCTGACATTTTTGCACCTCGTTTCATTTAATATTATATAAAAAAAAGAAGAAGATATAAAGTATTATTTTTATATCTTCTTTCTGCCTTCGAGAGATTTTAATAATGTTAATTCATCTGCATAATCAATATTACTTCCTATAGGAAGTCCATTTGCTATTCTTGTTGTATTAATATTCTCTTTAGATAATAATTTTGCTAAAAATAATGCAGTTGTTTCACCTTCTCTTGTTGGATTAGTTGCGATAATAACTTCCTTAATATTTTCATTTAATCTTTCAAACAAAGATTGAATATTCAAATCATCAATTGTTTTCCCATCCATAATTGATATAGTACCATGTAATACATGATATAAACCATGATACTCTTTTAATTTTTCCATTGCAAATACATCTTTAGGAGATTCAACAACACAGATTGTCGATTGATCACGTGTATCATCTTGGCATATATTACAAATTTCATCTTCACAAATATGTCCACACTTTTTACAATAATGAATATTATTTTTAAAATTCATTAAAGACTTCGAAAATTTATCAACATTCTCTTTGTCCATATTCATAATAGCATAAACCATTCGTTCTGCACCTTTGTTTCCAATTCCTGGTAACATCTTAAAACATTCTAATAATTGATCAAAACTATCTGGATATTCCATTATAAGAATGCTGATACATCAACACCATTAGTGGCTGTATTAACTGTATCATCTTTTTCCTTTGCTATTTTTGTAATATTTTCATTTAATGTTACCATTAATAAATCTTCTAGCATTTCTTTATTTTCTTTTTCTAATAAACTATCATCTATATGCAGTTCAGAAATTTCTAATTTACCATTAATTTTACCATGGATTAAACCTTGTTGATTTGAAAATTCAAATTTCTTTTCTTCAAATTCTTTTTTTATTTTATTAACTTTTCTTTGCATTTGTTGTGCTTGTCTTAATAACTGATTAAAATTCATTAACTATTCCTCCTTAAATTCAACAATATCACCAAATAATTCTAACGCATATTTTTGAGCTTCTGTTAATGCAATACTATCTAAATCAAAATCATCAATATGCTTTAAAGTGATTTCTCGTGGTTTGGGTAATTGTCCACTTCTTTTTAGTGAAATAAAATTTTGTCTAATATTTAACCATTTTTCTTGTTCAACAGCAATAAATTTATATTCTTCACCTAATAATTCAGTAATAAATAAACTTAATTGTTTATAATTTTTATAATAATTAACTGCATTAACAGATGGCATGTATTCAAAAGATATAATTAAACCACCAGGACATGCAGCTACAGGTGTACCGTCACAAAGCATTGATGCACTCTTAGCAGTATTCAAATTAGCTAAATAACGCTTTATAACTGGCCATTTTTCCTTTATATCATCTAATATTTCTCTTCGAGCTTGTACAAGAATATTCATAATATCATCCATACTTACAACAATATCATTATCAGTTTCTTCAACCTCTTCTTGCTGTTCAAATTCAAAAACTGGTATTTCTTCAACAACTTGTTCATCAACTACTTCATTTACAATATCATCCTGAGGTTTTTCTTCATTATCTTGAACAATATTTTCTTTTTCAAACACCTCATCACTCACTTCTATTTGTTTAATAGCTGTATCTTTAACATGATTACAAATTTTTAAAACTGCAAGTTCAAAATAAATTGAAGGATTAATAGCTTTACTATATTTCTCATTAGCATCCATTAGAATATCAATAAATTGAAAAGCCTCTTCACTACTAATATACGGAACAATATTATCAATATCATATGATGATAAAACAAATAATATATCAGTATTTTTCGTATTCTTATATATAATAGTATCTTTCAAAATATCAACTAAATCTACAGTTAATCTCTTAATATCAATACCACTGTGCTTCATTTGATCTAATAAAGTTAATGCTTTAACCATATCCTTAGATAATAATGTTTTAATAAAATTTATTTTATTTTCAACAGATACAATACCATATATACGATATATATCTTTAACTGTTAAATGATTATCATTAAAAGCTAAACATTGTTCTAATATAGATAAAGCATCTCTCATTCCACCATCAGCAAGTTTTGCAATCATTTCAATAGCATCATCATCAACTTGGCAATTTTCATGTTCTAATACAACTTTCATTCTATTAACAATATCTTGGATAGATAATTTTGTAAAATCAAATCTTTGACATCTAGAAATAATTGTAGGCAATATTTTATGTGGTTCTGTTGTTGCAAGAATAAAAACCACATGAGATGGCGGCTCTTCTAATGTTTTTAATAAAGCATTAAAAGCTCCTGGTGACATCATATGAACCTCATCTATAATATAAACCTTATATTTTCCTTGACTAGGAGCATATTTTACTTTTTCAATTAAACTTCTAACTTCATCTACACCATTATTACTAGCAGCATCAATTTCAATAACATCTGGGTGATTATTTTTTTCAATTGCTTTACAATTGTCACAATAACCGCAAGGTTTTTGACTATTTGTACAATTAATTGCTTTAGCCAATAATTTTGCTATTGAGGTTTTACCTGTACCTCTAGGTCCGCAAAATAAATAAGCATGAGCAATTCTATCCTCATTTACTGCATGTTTTAATGTTGTAACAATATGTTCCTGCCCAGCTACATCATCAAATGTTTGTGGACGATAAACACGATATAAAGTTTTATATGCCATAAAATCAACTCCCTTTAGATTATATCACAAAAAGCAATATGAAAGAAGAAAAAAAGACTCAATAAAGAGCCTATTAACACTTAACTAAAATCACTAATTAATAATATAATATCATAAAATATATTAATAAAATCAAGATACAAATTAAATGCACAATTCAAAGAACTAATATTTTGAGTTTCAACTGTAGAATTTTCATATTGGAATCTAATCTGTTTTAAATCATATAAAGTAAGTCCTGTAAATATAACTAAATCAAGAACAACAAATATCATATATAAAACAGGTAATTGAAACAAAATACAAATCACAAAACCAATAAGCAAAGGTATAAGCATTGAACAGCATACCTTTCCTACACCAATAAAATCATATGAAGTATGAGAAACAATAACATATAACAATCCAAAATATGCAGCAGTCATTGCAGTTGATAATGCAAATGCTCCTGGAGCAACATGATCAATAATTAAAGCAAAAGAAATACCATTAATAATACTATATGCTATGTACCAGTTTCTTGATTTAACATAAGATAAATCACACAATCTCTTAACTAAAAATATAACCATTATAATTTCTATAATCGGTAAAACAAAGAATAAAAAACCAATATAATTTAAAAAACCTGAAAA
>CAZHBQ010000096.1:0-5076 GCA_964530785.1 uncultured Methanobacteriaceae archaeon
ACAAAACCATCTTTGTTTAGAAAAAAGTTTTCACACCATCTTACAAGAGGGTACAAAAAATAATCTAGAGCAGCACCTAATATGAGTGGAAAGAAAGTATTTAATATATAGTTAAAAAGAGTAATATTAATATATCTATAAAATATGATTAAACAAACTCCTAATAAAAAAAATCCACCGTATTTTTTTAGTATCTTGTTATCTTTCATTACAATCCCTGCCTTTGCGTTTAATTATATCATATAAATGTGGAATTCTCATTAACAAAAATTAATTTATAATAAAAGCATTTTTTTATATTTCAATTCATATGATGTTGTATAAGAAAAGGAGAGTCTTATGAATAGAGGAGAAATATATTATGCGGATTTGTCACCCGTTATAGGTAGCGAGCAGGGTGGCTATAGACCAGTTTTGATTTTACAGAACAATAAAGGAAATAAGTATTCCACTACTGTTATTGTTGCCCCAATATCATCAAGAATATACAAAAATGATTTGCCTACTCATGTTATTATTGAAACAGATTTTCTAGAGAAAAAATCAGTTATACTTTTAGAACAGATTAGAACTATTGATAAGAAAAGAATAGATGAAAAATTAGGAGTTTTATCATCACATTTAATGAATTTGGTAAATAATGCTATAAAAACAAGTTTAGACATTAAATAGATAACATGATATAATACACTCAAAGGAGTGATAGTTTTGAATATTAATAGTATTAAAAATAGGGCAAGAGAAGTTTTAATGACTAATAAAGTTCAATATATGAGAGTATTGATTATAGTACTTGTCATTAATTGTATTCCTTCTTTAATAAATGGAGAGAGTACCATTATGTCTTTATTGCATTTTGTATTATTGATTTTATGTTTTCCAGTTTCACATGGAATTATAGTTGCATCTTTAAAAATGGTTAGGAATAATGCCAGCTTTGTGAATGATGAAGATGGTTTAGTAGGTTTTAAACGTTTTGGAGAATTGTTTCCTACATATTTTACTGTCGATTTTATAGAGTTTTTGATTGTATTTGTCATTGCTTTTGTATTTGGTTTAGTAATTGTAGGAATGTATGGTACTTCATTGATGAACATTGCTTATTTTTATGATAGTCCAGAAGCTATATTGAATTATGTTCTTAATACAGAAGTAGGGCTATTGGCTGTTATATTTATCTTTTTGATTATTATTATAGTTATTGCTTTGATTTTAAATGCTTTGTTATTTGCTGTTCCATATTTATTAGAGCAATATCATATTACTGGATTTAATGCATGTAAAACATCATATAATATGATGAAAGGGCATATTAAAGATTATCTTAAGTTATTCTTTTCATTTTTTGGATGGATTTTTCTTATGTATATTATAGAAGCTTTGATTTCTTCGTTTATAGCTATTGATTTAATAACTAGCTTGATAGTTGGACTTCTTAGAATTGTTACTTATTTACCTTTATATTCATTAAGTGAAACTGTACTGTTTGAAGAAATTGCTTTCTATTATTTTGGTGGTGAATAAATGAAGTTAACACAAAGAATATCTAAGCAATCTTTTTTTGAAGGTTTATTGTTATTATTGCCAACGTATCTTATTTTTGGTGGAATTATTTTATCAGCAGTATTTAATTTTGTTGTTAAACAATTTTCTTTAAGTGTTAGTGAAAATGAAATAAATGCATATTATAATGTGTTCTTTGATTTGATTTTATTGATTTTTGCAGTAATTATATTTAGAAAAGAGTTAAAACAGCAATTGTGTGATTTAAAGCAGACAGATAAGCTTAATTTAGTCAATGAATTATTGCAGGGAATAGTTATATTGTATGTAGCTTCGTTTGTTGGTAGTTTTATAAGTATGTTATTTACTAGAAGTACAGATGTTAGTGAAAATCAAGAAGCTTTAGAATTACTGATAAATCAGATGCCGTTTTTAATGATATTAACAGTGGTGGTATTTGCTCCAATATTAGAAGAAATAATTTTTAGATTGTTATTTTTTACTGGAGTTTATCCAAAAAGCAGATGGTTAGCATATATTATTTCAGCTGGTTTATTTGGATTATTACATGTTTATACACCTATTCTTGAAGGTGATTTTAGTGAAATATTAATGGTTTTTCCATATTTGTTGATGGGAATTGGATTGTGTCTGGTTTATGAAAAATCCGATAATATTTTTGTTCCTATGCTATCTCATGGAATTATAAATTTAATATCATTTATTCTATTGCTTTTATAAATAAAATACCCTAGTTAAGGGTATTTTATTTATAAAGTATTTTTTCTTTATTGAAAGCAAAATATATCATTTTTATAATGAATATTAAAATAGCATTAAATAAGAAAATATGCAATAAATTTCTTCCAGCTGTTGAAATGGATATAAATGATGTTATATATTTCATGAAAATATTTAAAAATTCTATATAATAAGTAATAATGATATTTGGATAAGGGAAAATAGCTATATAGTCCATATATACAACAGCTATGATTATTCCTATAATAAGTATCAAAAATGATATTATAAATGAATATACAAATTCACTTAATACATATATATATGGATTTCTATATTCTTGATCTTCATATTCATCATACTCATCATATTCTTCTTCTACTTCTTCATGCATTTCTTTTGATAGTATTTTATTCCACGCTGAAGTTAATTCAGTGGTTTGCTGAGGATTCAGTGATAAGATACTTTCCTGACTATCATCTATGTAATTTGTGTCATCGTTTGTATCTGAAATAACTTCTTCTGGTTCTTCTTTAAAAATTTCGTTATCTGCTACATGATCTATCTTTTTAAACAAGTTTTCTTCGCTGTTATGGTTAGGATCAAGCTCGTTTAGTTTTATTTGATAAGTATCTTCAATGATTTCTAATATCTTTGGTTCATCATTGTAAACCTCTTTAAGATGATTATTTATTTCATTTAAAGATTCTGTATCTTTAACATCGTTCATTCCTAAAATGGAAGAATACATATTAGGATCATAAATATGATTAAATAAAAATATATTTAATATATCAAAGAATGAATATAATGTTTTAATAGATGTTTCTTTCTCTGCTTCACGAGGTTCTATTAAATCTTTAAAATAATAAACGTTTGTTTTTAAAGAATGAGCCACTTTATTTAATGCAAGTATTGGAGAAATAACTAACATTTGAGAATATTGTACATCAAATTGTATTGAAATTGCTTTTAAAAATTGATCGGAAGGCAAAGGTTTTATCTTTGTATCTGAACCAATGATATAATGAACTTTTGAATATACACGAGTTAACTTAAGATAATCAATAGCCTTCTTTGTGCTATGGGTAGATATTACAGCAATTTTAATATCTTTAGTATTAAGATAATCAAGTAATTCAAATAATCCTTCTCTTGCATAAACACCTTTATGACTAAGATAATCGTACATTTCAGTTTCTATTTTATCATTTAATTCTGAACTATCGTATTGTTGGGCTAATGGTAAATGATTGTACATAGTATACATATTTTCTAATTGGTTATAGAATTCTTCTCTTTCTATTGATATTTTGTATTCTTCACATAAATGTTTATAATAATTAAACCTAAATCTATTAAGATCTAATATACAACCATCAAGCATTATAACAACAGCTTTTATATTATCTAAATTGTTATTAGGCATACTACCACCTCACTTATACTAATTATAACAAATAATATTTATATAATCTATAAAAACAATTTTTATAAAGTTAAAAAATAGACTTGATTTTCTAAAAAGAATGATGTATTATATCTACGTTATCTCTCCTTAGCTCAGTTGGCAGAGCATCTGACTCTTAATCAGAGGGTCCACGGTTCGAGCCCGTGAGGGGAGACCATGTAATAGTGTAGGGATTTCAATAATTGTTGATTAAATCAATATAAATTGAAATCTTTTTTTATGCTCAATTGATTTTTAGAGTATTTTTGGAGTAATTTATATCAAAAACGTTATCTATTACTTGCTTCTTATGTTCATTTTGTATATGTGTATATACGCTTAATGTTGTGTTTATATTGGAATGTCTAGCAAGTTCTTGCACCGTCTTAATATCAACACCATTATTTACTAAATTAGTGATAAAAGTATGTCTAAGCATATGATAATGAAAATCAATGTTTAACTCACCAGCAATTCTTTTAACTACATTTGATAAAACATCAGGGTTTATATAAAAGCCCTCAATATCACATATAACCTTGTCATATGGGTTATTATCAAGCCATTCAAGCAAGACTTTTTTTAATGGAGTTGCTAATGGTATAATAGCCTTGCTTTTTTTGCTTTTCATTTGATGAGTTGCATATAGTTCATCTTTTTTTAAGCCTTTATATATCAGCTTCTTATCTACATTGATTAAATCATTGTTAAAATCAATATCATTCCTATCTAATGCAAGAACCTCGCTTACTCTTAATCCTGTATAATATCCAATTTCAATAGCAATAGCATAAGCAGTATATGAAAATTTGTTAAATCCATTTAAAGCGTTGATAATTCTATTAAAATCATCTAATGATAATATTTCTTCATGGATCATTTTATTATCAACGCCTTTAATATCAACATGAGTTAAAGGATTTAATATTATATACTCTTTTTTGATTGCATATTTAAATATTCTATTTAAAGTCTTTTTTATATTTTTGTTTGTTTCTATTCCTTGATTTTCAAGACTATTGAAATATTCCTGTAGCATAGCGTAATTTATTCTTGCTATTGGATATTTTTTCAATGTTAATGGAATTTTTACGTAATCTTTTTTAGTATTGTAAATAGTGTTTGTTTGATATTTACTACAACCAACTTTCAAAAATTCTTCATATACTTCATTCAATGTTAATTTACATTCCTTTTTTAAATATCCATTTTCTTTTATTGAAGCCTTGATAGCATTTTCATGCTCAAGTGCTTTTTTCTTTGTTGAAAAACCACTCTTTGAATAACTCTTTGTAATTCCAAATTCTTTATACTTAAACGTTACTTTATAAGTATAACCATTTTTAGCTTTTTTTGATTTAACTTTAATAACTGACATTGTT
>CAZHBQ010000097.1:0-5070 GCA_964530785.1 uncultured Methanobacteriaceae archaeon
AGACAAAAAAATAGAACTACAATCTAAGAAAATAGAAGACCTTAAGTTATATAAAAAAGGATTATTTTCCAACATAGCATTTGATAATATGCAAAAATATAAGTTAGAAGATATTTTACAAGAACAAAATGAAAAAAGTACGATAGTAAACCAATATAAGATTTTATCTTCTACAGCAAATGGGTTATTTTTACAAAGTGAATATTTTAATAAACAAGCTGCCAGTGAAAATAATATTGGTTACAAAATATTAAAAAGAAATCAATTAGTATTGAGTCCTCAAAATCTGTGGATGGGTAATATCAACATTAATGACAAATATGATATTGGGATTGTTTCTCCATCATATAAAATTTTTAATATTGATACTTCTATTATAAATATACAATATTTTAACAATTGGATCAGAACTCCCAGAGCTTTATATGAATATATGATATCTTCTGAACAAGGAGCAAGTATTGTTAGAAGAAATTTAAATATGGACTTATTCAATTCTATAAATGTTAAACTTCCACCAATTGACATACAAAATAAAGTTGGGAAAAATATTTATTTATTTAATAAATTAATTGAACTTGAATTTAGTAAATTAGCTAATTTACAGAAATTAAAAAAAGGACTTATGCAAAATATGTTTGTATAAGTCCTTTTATTTTATATTTCATCTAATCCTAATTCTTTTAAATAAACATTAAGTTCTTTATCAACTTCAGCTATTTGTTTATCTATTTCCTTTAAATCTTGTTGTACTGCTTTAATGTCAATTTCTTCTTCCTCTTCAAATGTATCTACATATCTAGGAATGTTTAAATTATAATCATTTTCTTCTATTTCAGATAATGGAGCAATATGACAATATTTTTCTATTTCGACTCTATCAGTATAAGTTTTGATTATTTTATCAACATCTTGATCTCTTAATCTATTTTGATTTTTACCTGGTTCAAAATCTTTAGATGCATCGATAAATATAATATTTTCTTCATTTTCTCTACATTTTTTAAATACTAATATACATGTTGGAATACTTGTACCATAGAATATATTTGCAGGTAATCCTATAACAGCATCTAAATAGTTTTTATCTTTAATTAGATACTTTCTTATTGTTCCTTCAGATGCACCTCTAAATAATACTCCATGTGGTAATACTACTGCCATGGTTCCATTATCAGATAACTGATAAATCATATGTTGAATAAAAGCAAAATCCGCCTTTGATTTAGGTGCTAGTTTACCATATGCACTGAATCTTTCATCTTCTATAAACTTAGGATCAGCACTCCAATTTTGAGAATAAGGTGGGTTTGCAACTACAGCATCAAACTTCATATCAATATGTCTAGGTCTTTCTAAAGTATCATCATTTTTTATATCAAAGTGTCTAAATGAAACACCATGTAATAACATATTCATTCGTGCTAAGTTATATGTAGTAGAATTAAACTCTTGTCCATAATAAGATACTACTTTAGTTTCTTTACCAACTCTTAAAAGCAATGATCCTGATCCACAAGTAGGGTCATATACAGATTGAAGCTTAGATTTATTTATAGTAACTAACTTTGCAAGAATTCTTGATACTTGTTGTGGAGTATAAAATTCTCCTGCTTTTTTACCTGCTGATGCTGCAAAGTTAGAAATTAAATATTCATAAGCATCACCTAAAACATCAATTTCTGCATCTTCATGATGAAAATCGATATCATTAATCTTTAACATAATTGTTGATATTAACTTAGTTCTATCTGCTTCTCCTCTACCAAGTTTAGAGTTATTCAAATCCATATCTTCGAAAAGATTTTCAAAATCATCTTCTGATTCATTTCCTAAAGTAGATTCTGATATTGAATTAATTGCTTTCTGTAACATGGATATATCAAACTTACCAGTTTTAATTTTATCTATTAAAGTACTCCATAAATAGTCTGGTTCAATAAAATACCCTATATTTTCATCTTCAATCAAATCACCTTTAAAGTCATCAACTCTACTTTTATCATCAAACATATCAACATACTTTTTAGTATTTCTGAGCATTGTGTTTTCCACATAATTAACTAAATTTTCCGATAAATATCTATAAAATATTAATCCTAAAATATAGTTTTTAAAATCGTTAGCATCCATATTACCTCTTAGGGTATTAGCAATACTCCACAATTGTTTTTGCAATTCTGCTTGTTGTGATTGTTGTTTTTCTTCTCTAGACATATGTACCTCCTACATAAATTTCTTTAAAATATTTTTAATAAATTCTTTTATGTTATTTTTAATAGTTCTTCTTTCCCAATAATCATCTATTTTTATAGAATCATTTATTTCTTTGTCTGGGAATATTCCACTATACTCATATTCATCAATGATTTGTTTTAATTTATCAAGGTTAATATCATTATTATTAGCAAATTTTTCTATTTCCTTTTCTCTTTCTTTATTCATATGATTATCTAATGCTTCATCAATAGAATCGTCTTCTTTTAAAGTTGGTAATATTGATGTTAAGAAACTTTTAATTAACTCTGCTTTTAAGAATAATTCATCATCAGTAATATTTACTAATTTACTTTGAATATCAATGATATCTTTTTGTTTTTGTTCTTCATTTGATAAATCAACATTTCTAATTAAATTTAAGATATATGAAACATTAATTTTATCTGTTTGAATTAATTCTAATGAGAATGTTACATCATTTAATATTGAACTTTTTTCTTTATCATTTGAAAGTTTTCTATACAATTCATAATACTTGCTTTTATAATCTTCAAATATTTGAGTATTGATTAAAACTCCACAAGTATCTAAATCAAATTGATTGAATGTTTTTAAACTAACTAAAACTTTAGCAAGTTCTCTAAATGCAACTATAAACTCTTTAATATCATCTTCACTTTCAAGTGAATCAACACTTTCAACTACTGGAGTAATATTAAGTAATCTATCAACAGCAACTTTTAATTTTTCTAGATATGTTTCATATGGTGCCATAATTACTGTATCTATGCTATCTGTTTGTGAAAATAATTTGACTGCCTCATCAACTCTTGTTTTGGTAGTTCTATAACAAACTATATTCCCAAATGGTTTAGTTTCTGTTTCAACTCTGTTCGTTCTTGAAAAAGCTTGAATTAAATCATGATATTTCAAACTCTTATCAACATATAATGTATTTAATCTCTTAGCATCGAATCCAGTTAATAACATATTAACAACTATAACTATGTCTATTTCAGTATTTTTAATTTTCTTACATATATCTCTAAAATATCCATCAAAATTATTAGAAGAAAAATTAGTATTATATATCTTATTATAATCATTAATAATTCTATCTAAAGATTCTCTAGAATGTTCAACATCACCATCTAAGTCTTCATTTGCACCATAAGTAAATATAGCACCTATTTTTAAATCATGATTAATTCTTTTAAATGTATCATAATATTTAACTAATTGGGGTATAGATGATACTGTAAATAGTGCATTATATTTTTTATCACGAGTTTTTATATTATGATGTTTAATAATATCGTTTGCTATTAAAGTGATTCTCTCATCGGCCATAAATACTTCTTCAGTATCTATCCCTTCTACCATCATGTCTTCTTCTAATTCTCTTGAATTTAATTCTACGAATTTCATGTAATCAACTGAAAAACCCAATACATTTTCATCTTTAATAGCATCTTTTATTAAATAAGTGTGTAAACATTTTTCAAATATATCTGCTGTACTTCTTCCATCTTGTGATGGATTTTCTTTAAATCTAGGAGTACCTGTAAATCCAAAGTATTGTGCTTTTGTAAATGTTTTAGATATTTGTCTATGCATTTCTCCAAATTGACTTCTATGACATTCATCAATTATAAATACAGTCTTTAAATCTTTATATTTTTCCATTACACCAGCATATTTAGGGTTAGAACAAGCATTTGCCATTTTTTGAATAGTAGTTATTATAAGTGGCTTTGAACTATCTTTAATTTGTTTAATTAATTTGTCAGTTTGATTTGTCATATCAACACACCCTGGATCAAACTTATTAAATTCATCTAATGTTTGTTTATCTAAGTCTTTTCTATCTACTAAGAAGAAAACCTGATTAATAGATGGTTCTAATGCTAATATTTGACTCGTTTTAAACGATGTAATAGTTTTACCAGATCCAGTTGTATGCCAAATATATCCATTATTGCTTGTATCTAATGCACGAGATACTATATTTTCGACAGCATAAACTTGATAGGGTCTCATAACCATTAAAGTTTTATCTGTCTTATTTATAATCATATACCTAGCTATCATTTTACCAATATTGCATCTATCTAAGAAAAACACACAGAATTGTTCTAAATTAGTAATTCTATTATTATCTACATCAGTCCAATAAAAAGTAAATCCATAATTTAATTCTTGATCGCCATTTGCAAAATATTTCGTATCTATACCATTACTAATAACAAAAAGTTGAATATATTTATAAAGTCCTGTATAGGAATGCCTTTTATATCTTTTAATTTGATTAAAAGCTTCTTTCATATCATTTCCTCTTCTTTTAAGTTCAATTTGTACAAGAGGAAGTCCATTTATTAAAATAGTAACATCATATCTATTAACATATTTGCCTTCGACAGTAGTTTGATGTGTAACTTGAAAAATATTCTTACACCAATCATTTTTATTAAATAATTCAATATATACTTTAGAACCGTCATCTCTTTCAATAAATTGTTTTTGTCTTAGTTCATTTGCACTTTGATAAACACCTTTTCCAGATATTTTTACTATTAGTTTTTCAAACTCTTTGTCAGATAGTGGCTTATTTTTTAATTCAATTTTATTATGCTTATTAACTTGTTCTCTAAAATTATTTTCTAGATCTTTCACATCATTTATTTGTACTTTTTCATATCCTTGCTTCACAAGTTGATCTATCATTCTATCTTCTAATCTTGCTTCACTTTCATAAACACCCATACTACACCTACTTTTTCAAAACACTTATAGTCTAATTGTACCAAGTTTCTGACGAAAAGTCATTAGGTTAGAATAAAAATATTTGCA
>CAZHBQ010000098.1:0-5051 GCA_964530785.1 uncultured Methanobacteriaceae archaeon
AAAGGTTAGATGAAGCTACAAAGGAAAATATTGATATAGTTAGATTTCAAATAAAAACTGTTAATACCAATTATAAGGGTATAGAAAGATATCATGAAGAAGAATTTAAGAATCTTGAAGGACCCGAAGCATTTTCAAAAATAGTAAAATATCATTTCGTTGAAAATAGTTGGTGTTATGTGTACAATCGTAAATTCTATAATAAAAACAAATTTAAATTTATGTCTGGTATATACCATGAAGATTTCGCACTTATCCCACTTACAATAATGAAAGCAAAAAGTGTTACCTCAATAGATTATATTGGGTACAACTATGTTCAAAGAAATGATAGTATAATGTCATCATCTGATTACCTTAAAACAGTTAAGAAAGTATATGACTTCTTAAAAGGCTTTGATTATTTATATGAGGAAATAAATAAAACTACAATAGATGAAAAATATAAAAATATATTCTTAAGCTATATCGCAAATTCGACCATTATAAAGGCTAGAGAACTTAATAAAGAAGATATAAAAAAATATGAAAAAGAATTAAAGAAAAGAAGTATATATAACTTAATTTTAGATGATAATTTAAAAAGAAAATTAAAAAAATCATTAATTAAATTAGATTTAAATTTATATATTAAATTATTTAATAGGAGTTAAAATGAAAACAGGTATAGTAATATTAAATTATAACGATTATACTACAACAATTAAGTTAGTTAATAAAATTCAAAATTATGACAGTTTGAATCAAATTGTAATTGTAGATAATTGCTCAACAGATAATTCAGTAAAATATTTAGAAAAATTAGAATCTAGAAAAATACATTTAATAAAAGCACAATCAAATAAAGGATATGGATATGGAAATAATTTAGGATGTAAATATCTTATAGACAAATATAAAAAGTGTAATATAATTATTTCAAATCCAGACATTATATTTGAAAATGATGTGATATTAAAATTATCTAATATTCTAAATAAAAATGCCGATATAGCAATCGCAGCGCCAAAAATTTTACAAAATAATGATGTATTAATAGGAAATGATAAAAAAAGTGTAAATAAAGAAATAATACTGAACTTAGTAGGTATTAATAGACTATATAATAAGCATCTTCCCAAAAACAGGAAATTATGCTATACTAACAGTAGTTTTACTGATGTAGAACTAATGTCTGGGTGCTTTTTTATGATTAAAAGTTGTATATTTGATAAAATATCTGGATTTGATGAAAATTTATTTTTATATTATGAAGAAAATGTAATTGCTAATAAGATTAAAAAATTGAATTACAAAATTGTTGTTGCTATGGATTGTGTTGTTAAACATGAACACTCAGTAACAATTTCTAAATCTTATAATAATATAGAAAAATTTAAAATATTGAAAAAAAGTCAATATTACTATTTTAAAAATTATGAAAATTCAAATTTAATTCAATTAGGGCTTTTAAAATTTACAAAGCAAGTTAGTTTATTAATTTTACATTTGTATAACTTTATAGGAGGTATATGGAAATGAAGGGAATAATTTTAGCAGGTGGATCTGGTACAAGATTATATCCAATTACAAAAGCAGAAAGTAAACAATTAGTTCCAATATATGATAAACCAATGATATATTATCCACTTTCTGTATTAATGCAAGCAGGAATTAATGATATTTTAATTATTACTACAAGTGAAGACCAGTCTAATTTTAAAAGATTATTAGGAGATGGAAAAGATTTAGGAATAAATCTATCATATATAGTACAACCATCACCAGATGGACTTGCACAAGCATTTTTATTAGGCGAAGAATTTATTAACGGTGAAACATGTGCAATGATTTTGGGAGATAATATTTTTTATGGGAATGGTTTAGCCGAGTTACTTTCTGAAGCTAGAAAAAATGCTGAAAATGGACAAGCTACTATATTTGGATATCAAGTTAAGGATCCTGAAAGATTTGGAATAATGGAATTTGAAAAAACAGAAAATGGTATTAATGTTATTGGAGTTGAAGAAAAACCAGAAAATCCTAAATCAGATTATGCTATTACTGGACTTTATTTTTATCCAAAAGGAGTTAGCGAACAAGCAAAACTTGTTAAACCATCTGCTCGTGGTGAATTAGAAATAACAACATTAAATGATTTATATTTGAAGGAAGGTAATTTAAAAGCTTGTTTGTTAGGTGAAGGATATACATGGTTTGATACTGGTACATTTGATAGTTTAATTGATGCTTCTAACATGATTAGAACTATTCAAAATAATAAAGATAAAATTATATGTTGTCCTGAAGCAATTGCTTATGAAAATAAATGGATAAATGATGAACAACTAGAAGCTAGTGCAGAGTTAATGAAAAAGAATACTTATGGACAATATTTAAAAAAATTACCAAAAAAGGTGGGATATAAGTGAAAAAAATTGAAACAGAATTAAAAGATTGTTATATATTAGAACCAGATAGATTTGGTGATGATAGAGGATATTTTTCTCCATTCTTTATTAATAAAAATATTAAGGACAATAATATTAAATTTGGAGAAGTTGTACAATGCAACCGTTCTAAAAGTTCAAAAGGTGTAGTTAGAGGATTACACTTTCAAAAAAATCCAAAATGTCAAGCAAAAATTGTTGAAGTAATACAAGGTGCAGCTATAGATGTAGTTGTTGACATAAGAGAAGGATCTCCAAGTTATGGGAAACACATTTGTGTTCTTCTAACTCCTGAAAATAACAGACAATTATTTGTTCCAAGAGGTTTTGCCCATGGATTTATAAGCTTAGAAGACAATACTATTTTTCAATATTTAATTGATAATGATTATGCACCTGAAATGGAAGGTGGCATTTTATGGAACGATGAAGAACTTGGCATTGAATGGGATGAAATGTTTAAAGAATATAATATAGAAAAGCCATTATTGTCTGATAAGGATCAAAAGCATTTAACATTATCAAACAGCCCGAAATACTTTAAGGATGGTGAATAATATGAAATATTTAATTACTGGTGTCAAAGGACAATTAGGATATGATTTAGTAAGAGAGTTGCAAAAAAAAGGAGTTGCAAATGAAGATATACTTGCTCTTGATAAAGAACAAATGGATATTACTAATAGAGATCAAGTAATAGATATTGTTTGTAATTATAATCCTGATGTTATATTTCACTGTGCAGCATGGACTGCAGTAGATAAAGCAGAAGATATGGAAGAAGTAGTTAGAAAAGTTAATGTTGAAGGTACTAAAAATATGACAGAAGCTTCTATCATGGTAAATGCAAAAATTGTCTATATATCTACTGATTATGTTTTTGATGGTACAAAAGAAGGACTATATATTGAAGAAGATAAAACAAATCCAAAAAGTGTTTATGGATTAACTAAATATGAAGGAGAGTTAGAAGCACAAAAAAATCCAAACCATTTTATAACTAGAATTTCTTGGGTATTTGGAATTAATGGTAATAATTTTATTAAAACAATGCTAAAACTTTCTGATAATCATAAAGAATTAAATGTTGTAAACGACCAAATTGGAAGTCCAACATATACTGTGGATTTAGCTAAGGTATTAGTTGATATGGCTAGTACTGATAAATATGGAACATACCATATAAATAACGAAGGATACTGTTCATGGGCAGAGTTTGCAGACTATATATTTAAAAGTAATGGATTAGATGTAAAAGTGAACCCTGTAACTACTGAAGAATATATTAATATTACTGGAGTTAAACAAGCATATAGGCCTAAAAACTCAAAGTTAAGTAAACAAAAATTAATTGAATCTGGATTTAATATGTTGCCATCATGGCAAGATGCTACTGATAGATATTGTAAAGAATTAAAAAAGACTAAAACATTATAAAATAATAATATATACGAGGAGGAATTAAAATGAAATATTTAGTAACTGGAGGAGCTGGATTTATAGGAAGTAACTATATGCATTATGTTACTAATAAATATCCAGAAGATCAATTTATATGTTTAGATGCTTTAACATATGCTGGTAATTATAATAACATTAAAAATTTAGAAGAAAAAGATAATTTTAAATTTGTAAAAGGAGATATAACAGATAGAGAATTCATAGATAAATTATTTGATGAAGAAAAATTTGATGTTGTAATCAATTTTGCAGCTGAATCACATGTTGATAATTCAATTAAAAATCCTGGAATATTTTTAACAACAAATATTCTTGGTACACAAGTTTTAATGGATGCTTCATTAAAATATAATGTAAAAAGATATCATCAAGTATCAACTGATGAAGTATATGGAGATTTGCCATTAGATAGACCTGATTTAAAATTTACCGAAAATACTCCAATACATACATCAAGTCCATATTCTGCAAGTAAAGCAAGTGCTGATCTATTAGTTATGGCATATATGAGAACTTTCAAATTGCCAGCAACTATTTCAAGATGTTCTAATAATTATGGACCATACCAATTTCCTGAAAAATTAATACCTGTTGTAATTTCAAAAGCATTAAATGATGAAAAAATTCCTGTTTATGGTAATGGTAAAAATGTAAGAGATTGGATTCATGTTATAGATCATAATATTGGTGTTGATTTAATAGTTCGTAATGGAAAAGTTGGTGAAGTGTATAATTTAGGTGGGCATTCTGAAAGAACTAATCTTGAAGTTGTAAAAACTATATTAAAAGCTCTTAATAAACCAGAAAGCTTAATAGAATTTGTTAATGACCGTCCTGGACATGATTTAAGATATGCAATTGATTCTACTAAATCAGAAAACGAATTAAATTGGGATAGAACATATACATTTGAAAAAGGTATACAAGAAACTATTGATTGGTATTTAAATAATACTGATTGGATTGATGATATAAAATCTGGTGAATATAAGAAAGCTTATACTAAAAAATAATTTATTATTAAGAATGTAAGATAAATATGTCTTACATTTTGTTAAAAAAATTAAATTTTGAATAATTGGATTACGGGAAAAGTTTGTTTTATGGTGATTTATTAAGAAAAAGGATGAGTATAATGAAAGAAAAAATAACTGTTACAAA
>CAZHBQ010000099.1:0-4929 GCA_964530785.1 uncultured Methanobacteriaceae archaeon
CGCGTATAGTGGACTTTCACCACCTAGCTATATGCCATGCACGGCACACAAAGAATGGTAACCTGTAAATTACAGGATACCATCCCATTACAATTGTTTATTGTTAGTTAAATTTTGTTCTATCGGTGTTTGTACTTTACCTGTTCTAGATAATTCGTTTAATTGTTCTATGCTCAATTCATTTAAATCTTGAAAATCATTTATACTTTGTTCTTGTTTTGCTTCTTCATGTTCAATAATTATATTAGATTGTTGTGATTGCAATAAAATGTCAGCCTCATCTAAAAGTTCTTGTGTTTCCTTTGAAAATGTTGATGGGACTGGTTCTTCTATATTTTTAAAATATCCATCAATAGCTTGTGACATTTCTACTTTCCTATCTTCACTTATAACATCGTTTGTTCTTAATTGTTCCCTTAATATATCACTTGCTAATTTAATAAAATCTTCTTCACTATATCTTTGCTGATCTGACATTTGATTAAATTTATTAGCAATGTTTTTACAAACATCATCTGTCATTAATTCTTCTTTCAAAGTTTCAAAATCATTAATGCTTTTTAAATGATCCGGCATAATTCTTTGTATAACTTCTCTTGTAAGATTGATTTCACCAATGTCAGTTAAAGGACTTAATCCTACTTTTTTACGATATTCTCTTTGATTAATATCTACTAAAGGAAGCCCATATTTTTTTGCTTGTTCTTTTGCAATAGCATAATCTGGATTAAGTGTTCCCTCACCATTAGTTATGCAAAATACTGCACTTGGTTTAAATCCATCTGTAACAATTTCTGAATAAATCTTTGCATTTTCGCTTAACTGATCTGAATTAATTCCTTTTGCTTGGTCTAAACACCTTTGTTCTATTGTTTGTGGTGTTAAAATAGCAAACCCTTGTCTATAAAATAAATCACTAGTTTTATTTTCTCTATTCCCTGTCATTGTATCTTTATGTTGGGCTGAAACAATATCTGTAGGTTCTAATATAAAGCCTTTTCTATCTACTGAAAGTCTATGTTCATTAAAACCACCATATAAACCCATCGTTTTATTAGTGATTAAAGAAGCAGATACATAATTTGTTTTAAATTCTAAAGTATCTGGAAAACCACTAGTGACTCTATGAACAATAAAATTAAAATCTTGTCCATTTTCAAAATCTTGAATTGGACTTATATGCTCTTGATAATAATTTTGCATATATTCATTATATCTATTAATTTGCTCTCTTATAGCCACAAAATCAGTACTAAAAGTACTATTAAAATTGATGCAAGATTCTTTAATTTCATTTAAAGGTAATTGATGAGAATCTATTTCAGAAATAATATCATTAGTCACAGTTAGCATTGAATCATAATCTCTAACATCATTAGCTAATTTATCTATTTTTGCAAGTATGGTGGCATATCTAAAATATTCTTTGATTTGTGCTTGCAGTTGGGCTGAATTATCTGTTACTTCTCTAGTTCTTCTATTTCTTTTTCGCGCTCGTTCAAATCCACTAGAATATGTACTAGATATTCTATCTATTTCTTGGAATTGCTCTTCATTATAATTAAATTGTTGTAATGTCTGTGTTAATAATTCATGATATGGTTTTGAAGTATCTTCTGCAAATTTTGTTACACTTTCAAATGGATTTGGTAAAGCAATATCTTTCTTAGTATAAACATCACATATTTCAGAAAAAAATTGTTTTATTCTATTTTCTGGTATCAAATGGGTTTCTTTCATTTGTTTTAAATCTTTTTCAAGTTGTTCCCAATAATCGCTTAAAACCGAACTATCTCCTTTATTTTTAAGTAGTTCATATTCAACCAATTCAATTTCTGCATCAGAAATAGGTATATGTATTACTCCATTTATTGTCATATCAATCACCTTTACTATAGTTTAAAAAGTGCCTTCATTAATTAGTATATCATATATTAATGTTATCATTAGTGTTTTAAATATTCTATTGAATAACAAATTTAATAAAAATGTAAAATGATGTAAAAAAGAAAGATATTAATCTTCCTAATGATTGTTAGTTTTTATCATCTGGTTTAGAAATATTTAGTTCTTCTATAATTTTTGGTTCTTCTTCGATTAATTTTTCTTTTGTATCTTGTTCTTTAGCTTCTAATTCTTCAATTCTACTATCTATTCTTTTAATGTAAGCCTTAGCATCAAAACCTTTAGTTTCATGCTTAAAATTTTTTTCTTGATTATTTTTAATAATTTCATCAATTCTCAATTCTTTTTTCTTTATAACATACCCTTTTAAATCAAAAGTTTTAATATCCATAGTTCCTATAGTAGGAAATTCAATATTAGCAGTTTTAATAGGTATATGTTCAAATGTAACATCAAAAGTTTCTTTAATATCATTCAAAATCATATCAACTGTACTACCATGAATACTAATTAAATTTGATAAACTAGAAAGATATTTACCATATTTATCATATAATCCCTCTAATGAACGAGTTCCAATAAGAAATTTAACTCCTCTATATGGTGCTGAACTTAACATAGTACGAACATTATTTAATTGTTCTACAACATCAATATTATCTAAAACAAAATTAAATTTTATTGATGATTTATGATCTAGAACAAATTGATATAAATGTTCTATAAATGCAGAAGCAATACCATTTAAAGATGTATCTTCATCTTTTGCTATGACAAATATTGCTGATGGTTTAGTTATAATATCATCATAATTAAAAGTTGTTTTACTCTGTAATCTAATTACATTTTCATTTAACATATAGGCATTTAATCTCTGTTTACAAACAGATAATATAGAAGCCTTTGTATCTTGTGGTGCAAAAACAGTAGCCGAAGCGTTTATATACGCTAATGAATTTACATCTTGTGATGAAAAATAATCTTTTGAATAAGTAGAATTAAGTCCTGATCTTTCTTCTCCTGTACTAAGAAATGTATTAATACTACTAAAGTTTATTTCCTCCATAAGTGCAGTTCCAAATAATCCTAGTACTATTCCCACAAAATAATTAGATGCAGTTTGAGGCCAGAATGGATCTTCATTTTTATCTACATAAAATATAGTATTTGCTAATTTATTTAAATATTCTGTAGCCTTACTAATTTCGCCTTTTCTATATAAATCATATGAATATTTTAATGGATTCCATCCATGACCCTTATTTAAATCTCTTAAATTAAGAATTACAATATTATAATTTTTCTCTTTTAATTTTTCATAATAATAATTAATATATTCTTCTTTTGAATCAATAACTACTATGCTTTCATTATTATTAATCATTTTATCTACTATAGGAAATAATATATTAGTGGTTTTTCCTGAAGATAAAGTTCCATCAACAATTAAATTTTTATTAGATTGATATACTTCAATTAATTTTTCTTTTAAGCTTTCCATGTACAATCTGCCATCATTCATAATTACACACTCCTATTCATTATTCATCTTCTGCAAATTCTGGATCAATTTCTAATTTCGTTATAAAATCTTCAAAAGTTTCAGACAAAATGATCATCTTGCCATCTTCGTCATCACAAAATGCAATTTTTGGTTCCTCGTTTTCATTTAATTGGCGATAATCAAAAATATAATATTCATGTCCACTATCATTTTTACCAAAGACTATTATTTTCTCTAAATCCATATCTGTTTCTATTTCATTTACTTTAAAAAAGTCTATTAATACATCTGTTTCGTATTCAACGATTCCAATGTCCTTTTGCTCTTGAGATATCCCAAAAATATTGTCAATTTCATAAAATTCATATTTAGGATTACTATAGGAAGGTAAATTATTGGAATCATAACAATATTTTTTTATTCTACCACCATTATGTTCTTTCATTAGATTAATGTAACTTTTAGGTAATTTTAGATTATATTTATCTTCTAATTTTTTTATCATTTCATCAGTTACTGCCTCATCTAACCTATCTATATTGTCTTCCCAAATCTCATTTAAATTGATTGCTTTTTCGCTTAAAACTTGTTCAACTTCTTTTATTGTTGTGTTTGGATCCCAGTTTAAAACATTCCATAAAGCTTGGCACTGATATAAAACTATAACAGGATTAAATGGAAAATTTAATTGTTGATTATTAATTCTAGCTTCATCGAGTGCCCATTTATATCTATTTAGTAAATCAGCTTTTTCTAATATTTCACTGTAACTTCTCATTTGAAGTTTGTCCACTTCTAAAATTTTAGTTTCTGGATTTACTAATTTTGTATAAAGAAGCGATGGTAAATTTTTCCCTTCTCCCATTCTAATAAAAAGCATTTCATTCATTTCATCCACATTACACTGATATTGTTGACTTGGAAAATCAGTTAAATTTAAAACCCATAAATAAATTGCACATTCTTCATATAACCATGATAACATGTTTTTATTTAGACTTACATCATTGTTCCTGATTTTGTTTAAAATTTCTACATCTTGAGCAGATAAAATTTGATCTGTTTTAAATTGTTTATAATGATTTCTGCATATCCAATCAAAATATTGTTCATCAACTTCACCTGGAAAGGTTGTAGCAAGTGTAGCTATTAAAAATCTTCTTAATAATAGTTGCAATACAGTTATATTACTACATAATTGTGTGTTAGTTTCTGATGGAATAAACTTCATTTTTTCATTATATGGAATATTTTGAGATTGTAATATAGCAACATTTTTTTGAATTCTCTTTAAATCATTTTCGGAAAACTTCAAATTATTCATAGTATTGGGTACTTTTATTGGATCAGTAAAATTCATATTTTCATTATTTTGATTCATATTAGACTCCCTCTTTCTTTATTTATTTTCTAGTATCTTTAGGTTTCAATAAGTATATTAGTTATATTTATAATGTTATTACTATCATCAAACTCTAGTTTATAAATATCAGGAGCTTTAGGTGTTCCATCAAGTATAA
>CAZHBQ010000100.1:0-4875 GCA_964530785.1 uncultured Methanobacteriaceae archaeon
ATTATTTACTTTCAAGACCTCATTTCTATAAAAGAATAGAAAAATATATGGGAGGAACAGGTCAAAAAGAATTATCTGAAAAGGAATTAATAAATTTAAAAATAAAAATACCATCAATTGAAGAACAAGAAAAAATTGCAAATTTCTTATCTGAACTTGATATGAAAATTAAATTAATAAATGAAACTGTTGAAGAGTTAAAAAGGTATAATAATTTTTTACTTCAAAATATGTTTTGTTAACTATTATATTCTCTAACAAAACATTTGTTGTAATAACCCTTTTTTATATTTTTTTAATAGTTTAATTTCTTTATTTGTAAGTTCTATCTTTTTATCAATTGATTCTAGGTATTGTGTTATTTTTATTTGTTTTTCATATTCTGGTACTTTTATTTTCATATTTTTTATTGTTGATAATCTTAATGAATCTACTGTTGCTTTTGCTGAATTTATTTTTGCTTCTCGTAGGAAATGTTGTTGCATATAATAGAATACATATTTTCCTAAGATATTTTTATCAAAATCACTTATTTTATATACTCTTTGATGATAATCAAATTTTCCTATTATATAATGATATATTTCTCCTATTTTTCCATCACCTGGAATTAATATTGCCTCCCCATCATAGGAATATGTATCAATACGTTTAATTTCTTTTGATCTTACAAAAAATGGATATTTACCATCAGATTTATTGTCTTTTAAATCTTTATTTCCTGTTGAAATACTACTAATATCACCTAATTTCAAGGTAATCCAGTTACTTGGTGAAGGTATATTATTTTTTGGTAATAATAGTTCTAAAGAATACTTCTTTATATGTTCATCTAACGAATTAATTTGTAAATTTAATTTAATAAATTTATCAATAACTTCTTCAGGTTTACCATCACCTACAACTTTACCATCATCAATTAAAATAGAATGTGTGGATACTTCTTTAACAAATTCCATTGTATGACTTACAAGAATTATTGTAGTATTGAATTTTTCATTTATTTTCTTAAGTGAATTTGCAACAATTCTAAGTGTTACAGGATCAAGATCACCAAATGGTTCATCAAGAATTAATATTTCAGGGTTTGATGCAAGTACTGATGCAATTGCTACTCTAACTTTTTGTCCTCCAGATAATTCTGCAAATTCACGACTAAGAAGTGGTAATGGTAGATCTAATGCTTCAAATATTGGTGTAATATATTCAACAACTTCCTTCTTATTTATTGGTGGGAATAATATGTCAAGTATTTCTGGACCTAGATTAATTTTTTCTAATTTATTTATAGCTTCATTTCTTGAAAGATCTGTTAATTGGTAGATAATATCTAATGATTCTTTACTTAGTCCTATTTCTTCTGCTTTTTTAACAGCATTTTCAAATACATCATTAAGTTTAGGTGATATTTTTGTTGCAATTTGTGTTATAATTGGTGTATGTGGTGTTAAACTAAAATCTTGATGCATAAATCCCATATTTTTACGGATTTGCATACGGTTTTCACCATATTCATCCATTTTAGTCCATTTATTATTAAATTTTATTTCTATTGTTCCACTGTCTGGAAGATCAAATCCTCCCATCATACGTAGTATTCCTGTTTTTCCAGATCCTGATGGTCCAATAATAGATACAATTTCACCTTTATTTATATCAAAATTAACATCTTCTATTGTAAGAACATGTCCTCCTTTAAATAGGTAGAAGTCTTTTGTTAAATTTCTTACTTTTATGATATTTTCTGTTCTATCAAGTTTTGCTATAGGATATTCTGGATCTTCTTCTGATAGGAATTCTTCAATAATTTCTTTTGGTTTTCCAATTTTTTTCACATGTCCATTATATACTAATATAATTTCATCTGCAAGATATTCTTGAATCTCTGGTTGGTGTGATACTAGAATTACTGTTGTATGATATTTTTCATTAATTCTTTTTATTGTATCAAGAATTTCTTTTTTAATTTTTGGACTACTCATAGTTGCAGGTTCATCAAGAAGTAATATTTCTGGTTTTTTAGCAAGTTGTCTTGCAAGTACTAATCTTTGTTTTTCTCCTCCACTTAGTACTGGTGCAAAGTGGTCTGCTTTATTTTTTAGTCCAACTGTTTCAAGAAGATCTAGTGCTTCATCTTTATATTCTTCTTTTATATCATCATCAATAAATGTCGTTGTTTCATCACCAGTTTTTAGTCCAACTAATTTATGAATTATGTTTTCAAGTGCTGTTTTTGACCATAATCCAAATGATCTTTGAAGATGTATTGCTGTTTTTTCTTTTAGGTAATTTTTATATTCTGAATAGTTTTCTGGTGTAATTGTGATATCATTAATTATGATTTTTCCTTCATCAAATGGTTCAACTCCTCTTAGAATTTTCATTAATGTTGATTTTCCAGATCCACTAATTCCCATTATTCCAAAGATTTCTTCATCTTTAACTTCAAATGATACATCATCTAATGCTTTGATCATATTATTGTTATTTAAAGTATATATTTTGGTTAAATGTTCTATTTTAATCATATTACCACCCCTTTAATTCTTTTTTCTTTTAATTTTATTTTATAGTATTATATTTCAAATAAAATCTATATTATATTTACTTGATTTATATTTATTAGTACAATTATCTAAATTCTATTTTCTATTATTTATTTTAGTTTTTCTATTGTTATATCTAATTTCAATTTGTAGGAAGTATAAATAAATTAATATTTTTTTTTTACTGAATGATTTTAATTAAAGTGATATTTAATAAAAAAATAAGAATATAATCTATATTTATTGAGTATTATTGTATTATGGTATAATTAATGGATTTTTTGTATAAGTAATTTTATTTTTTATTATTATATTTTTATTCATTTTCATTTTTTTAAAACTTCTTGAATTTATTTTTTTAATATTTAATACTTATTTTTCAATTAATTTTCTATTTTTATTTTTTAATTTATTAATTTAAATTAGATTATTAAAATAAAGTTTATATTTTATCAAATTATATATAATAATAATTATTTCAAATATTTTATATTTTTTATAATTTTTATTTGGAATAATTTTATAAAAATATGGGGTTAAATAATGACTCACAAAAGAATATTTTTGTTTGTAATGACTCTAATTATTTTAATGGTAGGAGTATCAACAATTAGTGCATCAGATGTATCTAATGATACAAGCACAATTGCTACAGATTCTCAAGATATAAGTGAGGTATCTTTAACAGATAATCTCTCAAAAGAAGTGAGCACCGTTAAATCATCAGAAGTTACAGACCTTGACAACGAAATAGAAAATACAAAATCCGAAATAACAACTAATACACATATAATTAATAATAACACCGTTCAAAATTACTTCATAAAAGATAATAATTATAATTTATCTGATGTTGTAAATCCTGGGGATACTCTTGATTTTCAAGGTAATATAACAGGTCTTACAAATTTCACAATGGTTATTAACAAACCAGTTAATGTCATTTCATCCACAAATGATGCTTACATTGATTTAAATACAACAGCTGGTAGTTTACTTGGAGAAAGTCCAGGTTCATCTTTCAGTATTGTAAAAGATGGATCATACACAAATGTTACTGGTATCTACTTCCATAATACACAATTATGGATCAGCGGAGCAAGCCACGTAACACTTGATAACATCAGTGCAGTTGTAGAAGATCAAAGAGTAGGAAGTGGAGTAGGACAAACCTCAATCAGAAACAATGCAACATATGTAACTTTAAAAAACAGTTATATATCTACTAAAAACAATGGTGGTAGTAGTTCATTTGTACTTGCATGGGCAGATTATTGTACTATAGATAATTGTACTATTGTTGGGGAAGGACAAGTTGGAAACATCGTGTACTTAACAACATATAACATTAATGTAGCAATTCCAAATGGTACAAAAGTAAACTCAAACAACAAAATAATAAATAACAGAATATACGGTCCATCAACAGCAACAGCAATTTGTTATGCTCTTGGACTTACTGGATATAACAACACTGTTGAAAACAATACAATAATCTATTCAGGTATAGGTGTAACAGCACAATGGGGAACTGGAGTAGTAGCTAATGTAACATTTATCAATAACACACTCAAAGGTGGATGTGGATTTAGTGCAGCTTTTGCAAATTCAACATATATAAACAATACAGTTGAAGGAGTAATGACAATAGCAAATTCAACAGCAATCAACAACACAATACAAAAACAATTAACTATCTCTGGTCCATCAAACATAACAGGAAATACTATTGGAAACATTTCAATAACATCAGCAGCAAGTTCACAAACAAACATAACTGAAAATATAATCAATGGTCCAATAACAATTACCAATGCTAAAAATATTACAATAAACAATAATACAATTATTAGTGATAATTCATATGCTTTAAGTATTAATACAGTAAATAACACAATAACAAATAACTATATCAGAACAGAGACTTTAGCTTCTACTGATGCTATGATTTTAGTAAGTGGAAATATTGTTGAAAATAATACTCCAGAAGCAGGAAAACAATTTGATATAACAAATGAAACATATTCAAACTTCTTTGATACGAATGGAAATTTAATAAATGATGAAGTAGTTAACTATTCAACTTTAAATCTTAAAGGAGAATTTACTAATAAAAATTTCACAATCAATAATAAAATTATAAATATCTGTGGAATAAATGCAACATTATATAATACATCAATATACATTGAAAGTACATCAACAGCAGTAATCTCAAACTTAACTATTAATAATACTGATAAAAATATCATTAATGCAATTACATTAAGTGGTAAAAAAAGTACTGTTAATAATGTAACAATATATACTTCAGTAGAAGAAATTAATC
>CAZHBQ010000101.1:0-4815 GCA_964530785.1 uncultured Methanobacteriaceae archaeon
CTTTGTTTTAGCTCTCATTATTATCTTAATTATTGCTACACTTGGAAAAAACATCTTTCATCACAATAAACATGTATGTTTATTTGTTCAAGTGCTTCGCTTTTTGTAGCACATACTATTGTCACCAAACCACACAATACAAGATAAATAGAAAATATTGCAATGAATATTCATAGAAAATATTAGAAAAAATAACTCAAGAACGTATTATATAATACCCCTCATAAAACAATTATATGAAAAAAAAATCAGTAGTGGTGATAAAATATGGAACCATATATGAGTAATAATATGAAGTTATTAAAAGAAGATTATCCAGAATTATATGATAATATATCAGAACTTAGAGAATTAGTATTTGAAGGAAAAACTTTAGATGAAAGAACTTTAAAATTAATTGCTATTGCCATAACAGTTGCATCTGAAGATGAACTTAGTGCAAAAAAACAAATTCAAAGTGGTATAAATGAATTCAAATATACCAAAGATGAACTTATGGATGTTCTTAAAGTTGTATTATTAATTTCTGGAAAACCTGCTTTCACCCGTGCTGTAGGTTGGGTTTACTCAGTATTAGATAAAAAAATAGGAAATATAACATTAGAATTATAAATATATTTTTATGTATAATCCCATTTTTATAGTATATACTATATATTTAATTTTTTTATTTCCTATTTTTTTAGATGATTATTTTTTAAATTTATTTAGTCCTCAATTAAAAATAAAAATATAGTTATAAACTATTGAAATTTTAATAAAATTTTAAAGTATTATGCTACTTTATTTAATATCTTTAATGCATTATGCATTCTTGGAAAACCAATATATGGAATAAGTAAAGTAACAACATCAATCATGTCTTTTTTAGTATTTCCAACTTTTAAATTTCCTTTTATATGAATTTCAAGTTGATCTTCACAACCTCTTAATGAAATTAAAATTGCATATGTTATAATTTCACGTTCCTTATGTGAAAGTCCTGTTCTTGTATAAAAATCTCCAAAAGCAAATGCTGATATAAAATCCCATACATGTTTTTGATCACAAGATGTATCATCAATTCTCTGATCAATCCATTCTTTACCATAATGATCAGCTTGAATATTATATCCTTCATCTTTTCTATTTTTTTGTGTTGTTGTTGTCTGTCCTGGGAGTGGTAAATCTATTCCACGTTCATCAAAAATATTATTTGTAATATCAATAAATGAATAACATTTTGATAAACCAACATATGGTATTGTTTGATATAATATTTCTTTAATTGCAACAGGACTTATTCCATCTTGAAGAGCAACTACTAGAAAATGTTCATATAAACTATGTGATTGATTTGTAATTAATGTTGCAAGAATAGTAAGTTTTTTTATTTTATTATCAATATTAACCTGACTATCTACTTGATTAGTAATAAAATTATCAAGAATTTCAACAAGCTCAGGATCAGTTTCTTTTAATTCAGGATCATACTGTGATATTAATTCAGAATTTGTATTCATTATTTATTCCTCCAATTATAACTTTTCTTCTATATCTAAAAAAATTTATATAAATCAATTGTATATTATAAATATTAATTATTTTATATTTTTCACAATTATTCAAGGAGGATATTTTTTTATGAAGAGATGTTCATGGTGTAATCCTAACAATCAATTATATATTCAATATCATGATAATGAATGGGGAAAATTTAGAGTTGATGATGAATACCTCTTTGAAATGCTTATTCTTGAATCATTTCAATCAGGATTATCATGGCAGACAATATTAAATAAACGTGAAAACTTTAGAAAAGCTTTTGATAACTTTAATATTAATAAAATTTTAAATTATGATGATAAAAAAATAGAAGAACTTATTGAAAATAAAGGTATTATTCGTAATAAATTAAAAATTAATGCAACAATAAATAATGCCCATATTTTTAAAGAAATAGTTACAGAATATGGTTGTTTTTATAATTATTTAAAAAAATTTACTGATGATAAAATTATATATGAAACTGGACTAACAACTTCTACATTATCTGATATAATTTCAAAAGATCTTAAAAAAAGAGGAATGAAGTTTGTAGGATCAATTACTATATATTCATATCTTCAAGCTATAGGAATTATTAACTCACATGATAAAAATTGTTATTTATATAAAAGAAATAAATGATTAATATTTATCTCTTGATGTAATCATTGCTCTTACATTCTCTTCAGGTGAATGTGGTGGAACAGAACAACTTGAACATAATAAATCAATACCATGATCTAAAGCATTAAATACTTCTGACTCCACATCACTTGGTGTTCCTAAAAGTAAAGCTTTATTTGTTGATATATTACCACATACAACTGTACTAGTATTAACTTTTCTTTTTATATCATTTACATATCCAAGATCAACAATATCTTCTATACTAATTCCATTATAACCACATGTTAACATATCCTCTATAATAGGATTACTATTTCCACATACATGTAAAATTTTATGTGAAACTATATTATCAGACATGTATTCTAATTCTGATTTAACAAGTTTACTGAATATTTTAGGATCAAGAAGATCTGATGAACTACTTGGTTCACATACACATATTGCATCAACATCATACTCATCAAGTTTTGAAGTAAATAATAACAAAGCATCAGAAACAACACTTAAAGCTTCTTCAACTTCAAAATAATTAGTTTTAAGATATTTTAATAATTTTTCAATACCTAATAATTGTCCAAGTAAAGTAAATGGTCCTACAATACCAATAATTAAAGGTACATCAGGATAGGATTTTTTAATCTTACCAATTGCAGAGAATAATACATTCATTCTTTCACTTGATAAAAAATCATCAGGAACAACAACATCTTCTGGTTTGTTAAATGGTGTAACATCCACTTCAGGTGTTTGATCACCACCCCTTAAATCAATAGAACAACCCATTGCTTCAGCTTCAATTGTCATATCAAATGGAATATTTATTCCTTCAATACCAGAAAAATTATGTGGAGCAACAGCAAGTTCTACCATTTTATCAACATCGGTATGAGCCTCTGGAAATGATACTCCAATTTTCTCTCTATACTCCATTAAAGTAATTGTTGTAATTGGAACTACTAATGGTTTTTCACTATTCTTTGCATCTAAAATATCTGAAAATTTCTCTCTAAGATTCATACATATCCTCATTACTAATTTTTTTATTATTCAATATCACTATTTTTATCTAAACTTTTTTGAAGTCTTGAAAATATTGTTTTTTCCTCATATTCCTTTGCTTTCTGATCTCTTATTTCAATTGGTAAATCTACATGAAATCCACATTCTGGACATTTCACCATAGCTCCACCACAACCAAATCCACAATCACATGAACCTGCATTTTCTGAATCAAATTCACAACCACAAACATCACATTTCATTAACATAATAATTATCCTAAAAATTTATTAAAAATCTACTTTTGTTTTTAAATGATATTATAACAATAATACTATTTTAGATTTATGCTAACAATAACAACACCATAACATATAAATTAATAAATACAATACAACTTAAAATATAAAAACAAGACAAAAATAATTTTATCTATTATATTAGAATTAAAAAAAGAAATTATAGGATACGATATATCTATGAAGAAAAAGACTACATTTTTGATTATTACAATAATACTAATGGCTTCAATAGTTCAAAATGTTAGTGCAACAAGCGTATTTCTAACAAGTGATAATGTTGGAAGTGAAGATAATGATCTTGAAATGTTAGAATCAATAAAAAACTATGTTGAAGAAATTAGTAATGGTAAATATGAAGTTATAATTGATGATCAATCACCAAGTCCTGGTGAAGGTACAAGAGCAGTAGAGGGTGACTATGACGTTTGTGTTAACTTTGCTGCTGTTGACTGTGGAAATTTCCAAGTACTAGCAAAAGGATCACAAACACAAGATAAACAAATAATATTTGTAAATACAGGAAATTTAAATCTTGAAAATAGAAGTTATATAAGAAGAGCATGGGATGATAATTATTCACAAATAAATTTTGCAGGAATTCTACAACCTGGTAAATTTCTAAATGATGCTGGTATACAATATATTCAACCACTTATCGAATATCCTAACAAGGCAATTGATGGATCATACACAAAATCTGATGATGAAGTAAATAAATATATTGCTCAAGAAATTATTAATGATATTGAAAATTATTCTAATCAATCAAAAACATATAATAATAATTTAATTATAACTCATCAGTTATCACCATCAAAAATGGCTCTATCAAGTAAAAGTTTAATAAATAGTAATGA
The DNA here is from genome assembly GCA_964530785.1 of uncultured Methanobacteriaceae archaeon. Lineage (GTDB taxonomy): Archaea > Methanobacteriota > Methanobacteria > Methanobacteriales > Methanobacteriaceae > Methanosphaera. Next base: position 4,316 of record CAZHBQ010000101.1, read on the forward strand.
CTCACAAATGAATGAAACATATAATTCATACACAGCTCCCCAATTATTATATCTAACAGCATCATATCTAAATGGAAGTAGTTTAGAAGAACCAAACAATTATGAACAACCTGAATCTCCAATGAAATATTCATTATTTACTAAAAGTTCATACACATATTATGACTATGTAAATATGGCTTCTATTGTTCAAGACTATATGAATACAAATAAAAAAGCACCAGACTATATTAAATATGAAGGAGCTTATATTGGATATTATGATTTAGTATATAATTTTGCTAAAATAACGCAAAATCATACAACAAGTAGTAATATGGACTTTGCAAGAAGTTATACTTTTGATAAAGTAAATAGTTCAATTCTTATAGATATTGCTCCATTTGCTGTAGTAATACTTGCTATACTACTCGTGTTATATGCTATTAAAAAAGTATTAAGATATAAATATAGAAAAAGAAGATACTAAAAAAAAAATATTTATTTAGTATTTAAAAATC
>CAZHBQ010000102.1:0-4704 GCA_964530785.1 uncultured Methanobacteriaceae archaeon
TATGATAATTAAAGTCTATCAAAAAAGGACAATCACATGTATGTCCTATTAATACAAGAGTAATAAATCATCATGTATATAGTCATACATACCAACCATGTTACACTTTTTGTGAAGAAAATGAAATATGTAATGTAAACAAAAAATCATATTGTAACTTTAAATAAACATTAAAAAGCTCTTTTAAGAGTTTTTTATTTGGTGACTTCTCAAAGTAAAACATCGCACTTTAAAAAAGATGTTTTACTTTGAGAATTCAGAAAACAATTTTTTTTAAAATTATTATGGATTTCATTTTAAGTATTTGATAAAATGATTATAGGTGATAATGATGATAGAACAACGTTATGATGAATTAATTGAAATAATAAATAAATTAAATTATGAGTATTATACCTTGGATAAGCCAAGTGTATCAGATCAAGAATATGATAGATACATGCAAGAACTTATCAAAATTGAATTAGAAAATCCTAATATTATTAGAAGTGATTCTCCATCAGTTAGAGTAGGTGGCAAAGTATTAGATGGATTTACTAAAGTTACACATGAAATACCTATGCTTAGTTTAGGTAATGTCTTTAATGAAGATGAATTAATTAAATTTGATGAAAGAATAAAAAAAGAAATTTCTAATCCTAAATATGTATGTGAACTTAAAATAGATGGATTATCAGTTTCCTTAAAATATGAAAATGGAAAACTAGTAAGAGGTGCGACTAGAGGAGATGGAGTAATAGGTGAGGATATTACCCATAATGTTATAACTATTAAATCTATACCTTTAAAATTAAAAGAAGATATAAATATTGAAATACGTGGAGAAATCTTCATGAGTAAAGATGTATTTAACAAACTAAATGAAGAACGTGAAAAGAAAGGTGAAGAATTATTTCAAAACCCGAGAAATGCTGCTGCAGGTTCTATTAGACAATTAGATTCAAAAGTTGCTGCTCAAAGAAATTTGGATGCTTTTCTTTACCATTTACCAGAAGCTCTAGATATTAATATACACTCTCATTATGAAGCTTTAAAATATATTGAAAAACTAGGACTTAAAGTAAATCCTAATATTAAAAAAGTTGATAATATTAAAGAAGTTATAGATTATATTTCTTATTGGACAGAACATAGAGAAGAACTTCCATATGAAATAGATGGAATAGTAATTAAACTTGATAATATTGATGACCAACAAAAATTAGGATTTACTGCAAAATATCCAAAATGGGCAACTGCATATAAATTTCCTGCAACAGAGGTTTTAACAAAATTAACTGATATAATATTTACTGTTGGAAGAACAGGACAAGTTACTCCTAATGCTGTATTAGAACCAGTTAAAGTAGCAGGTTCAACTATAAGACGTGCAACCTTACATAATGAAGATTATGTAATTCAAAAAGGTTTAAAAATAGGTGATATTGTAAGTATTAGAAAAGCAGGCGATGTAATACCTGAAGTTGTAGAGGCAATTGTTGATAGAAGAACAGGTGAAGAAAAGGAATTTTCTATGGTACATAATTGTCCTATATGTAATAGTGAGCTTATAAGAAAAGAAAACGAAGCAGATTATTTCTGTATAAATCCAAATTGCCCAGCTAGACATATAGAAGGATTAATTCATTTTGTATCAAGAGATGCAATGAATATTGATGGATTAGGTGAAAGAATAATAGAAGATTTCTATAATATGGGATATATTAGATCTTTTACAGACATTTATAAACTAGATAGTAAAAAAGATGAATTAATGGAACTTGAGGGATTTGGAGAAAAGAGTGTTAACAATTTATTAGAAGCAATAGAAAATTCAAAAAATAATTCACTTGAAAAATTGTTATTTGCCTTAGGTATAAGACAAGTTGGTAGTAAAACTGCAAAACTTTTGGCTAAACACTATCTAACACTAGATAATCTTATGAATGCAGAATTTAATGATTTAAAAAATATAAAAGATATTGGTGGAATAATTGCCAAAAGTATAATTGAATATTTTAAAAATGTAGAAAATATTAAAATAATAAATGAATTAAAGGAAATAGGCATCAATACTAAGTATACAGGATTAATAGATATAAAGGAAAAAAATGATTATGTATATAATAAAACATTTGTATTAACCGGTACTTTGGAAAGATATACAAGAGATGAATTAAAGGAAAAATTAGAAAATTTAGGTGGAAAAGTTACAGGTAGTGTTTCTAAAAAAACAGATGTTGTTATAGTAGGAACTGATCCTGGAAGTAAATATGATAAAGCTATTGAACTTAATATTGAAATATGGAATGAGGAAAAATTAAATCAATATGTAAAGTAGTTGTAAACTATATAAAAATAATATTATATATTTTCTAAAATATTAAAATTATGATATAATATTTATAATATATGTACTATTGAAAGAGGGTTATATAATGAATCAAGAAAAAATAAAACAAATTAATGACAGAATAGAAGAAATTAACAGATTATCAAATAATCGTGGAAGAATTATTGATGGATATGTTATTTCAAATGAATATTTAGAAGAATATAGTGATTTAAAATCCCTTTTAGAAATTTTAAAGGAAAATAATACAAGAATAAGTGATATTCCGTATGTATCATATGATGATGTTATGATTAGGGAAGATTTAATAGATGATTATAATAAATTAATAAACATGGTAAATTTAAATAAAAAAAATAGCAATACAGATTTACAAAAATCAAAAGCAGATGCAATGAAAAAAATAGATATTTTAAATATTTCAGATGATGATAAAGATGAATATAAAAGAAATATTGAATCTGCAAATAATGAGCAAGACATACACACGATAATAAATACAGCTAAAAATCAAAACAATATAAATAATAAAAAATTAGAAAATGATAAATTAATTCCTGGAACAAAAATTTCTATGCCTAGAGAAAGAAAAAAGGATGAAGGTATAGAAGATTATGAAGAATATTTAAAGGACCATTATAGGCCATATGGATATGTTGAAGATAATGTTATTTATTTTCCAGAAACTAGTATACCAATACCAAGAAGACCTTATCCACATGAAAATGATTTCCAAGAAAAAGATTCATATTATAATGAAATGGTGAGGTATTATGCTGATAGATATAAGGCATATATTAAAAGTAAAGATATAAATAGGAATTACACTGGTTCAATAAAACCAGGGCAAGAAATTGCTGTTATTGATGATAAAAATAAGGATTATACTGGGCCAGTAAAACCAGGACAAGAACTTGCAATCATTGATGATAAAAAGAATAATCCTAATGAAACTGGAACATTGGATGAAGAAGAACATGAAGTCAAAAGAATCAGAAAAGCAATTAACTTTTTGAAAAAACATAAGAAAAAAATTATTATAGGTTTGGGGTTAACATCTTTAGCATTAGCATTTGTTCCGGGTGTTGCACCTGCAATTATGGTTGCCAATTCAAGATTATGGGCGTGTGCCCCTTCAATATTACAACCTGTTTTGCATGCATGTAATGTCCTATTATCAATACCAGCTGGTGCAACAGAAGTTTCAACGGGATTATGGGCAATATCTGGGAAATTAATAAATGATGCAACAGCAACAGCATCTGTAAGTATAATAAAATCATTAGCACTTTCGGCTACTGCATTTGCAGGAACTGCATCTATTGTAAAAACTATTAAAATAACTATGGGTAGTATTAAAAACAAACTTGTACAAAGTGAAAAGTGGATTAAAAACAAGTGGGATAATCGTAAAAATGATAATGAAGAAATATTAGATGATGATTATGAAGATGAAGAAGAAATTATAAATGAAAAGAAAAATACTGGTGATAATTCAAAAGATTTAATAGAACAACTTAATAATAAGAGAAGTCAAATAATTAGCATGATGGAAAATCCAATAAATCAGGGGCAAATAATAAATCTACAAAATAATATACAAAAGCTTGATAGGGCTGTAGATATTATATCTGATGGAAAAAACACAGCAATTAATAAAACAGAAGAATTCATGGGATATAGGATTAATCCAAATAATAGAGAAGAATTAGAAGATATTTTGAATCAATTTGGAATAATTCAAGCAAAAAATAATAATGAACCAGAAGAAAAAATTAATACAAAAGAAAAGTTAGAACAAATGAAGGATATTATCAAAAATTCTATAAACAATTTTAAGCAAAATAAGGAAAATATACATTCTGACAAGCCAGAAAATTTAATTTTAGATGAAGGTGTCCCACCTATGCCAATACAAGATAACTTTATGGATAAAGATAGTTATGAAAGGGCAAGATTAAATTGGTGGAAAGATTATGGTAATAAAGTCCATAGAATAGATGTTCAAACAGAAGAAAGGGAAGGAAAACGTAAATGACAAAGGATATGATTATAACACTGGATAATAATAACGACTATCTTTTATTAGATGAAACTACCCTTGATGAAAAAAAATACTTCTATGCAGTTAGTGTTGATGCAGTGGAAAACCCTACCAATGATTATGTGGTAATAGAGGAGATTAATAAAAATGGAAAAACATTAATAAAAAAAGTAACAGATTCTAATATGTTAAATTTGTTAATTACATTGTTTACAACAAATTATGTTGATTCAGTATTTGATGAAGATGAGTGAAATACTCATCTTTTAATATAAAGGTGAAATGAAAAAGTAAGTGGAACACTTTTGAAATTTTATACAAAGCTAGT
>CAZHBQ010000103.1:0-4674 GCA_964530785.1 uncultured Methanobacteriaceae archaeon
CATTTCGCTACCTTAAGAGGGTTATAGTTACCCCCGCCGTTTACTGGCGCTTCACCAGTATTCTTATGTTAGATATCATTATACTAATACAATTTATAATATATTTTCTACTCTTTTTTGATTTATAATTAAAAAAATATTAGGAAAAATACATTTTATTTAAAAACCAATTAGTATTATGTTATTCTTTATATAAATAACATTGTTTAATTATTAAATTTATATAGGTATCTTAAAGGTTAGTTTAAAAAATTGTTACTATTTATTTAATTGTTTAATTTTTTTATAGGGGTAAAAATGTATGATATCAATAATTGAAAAAACTAAAAATGATGAAGAAAACATAAAAATATTAATTGATCTTAATCTTGTAATATTTGAAGAAACAGTCTTATTATCTAATAACTTAAAATATATTATAATTCATACACCAAAGATTAAAGTTTATGATGTTATAATTGAAGACTTTAAAAAAGGAATACTTATTAGCTACATTTCATTTAATAAATTATCAAATTCAACTCTCAAGTACTTTAATTTAATCAAAAATGAAGAATATTCAGATAATTTTGGTAATACTTTTAAATGTATTAAACATACAATTGAATATGAAATATAAAAGAAGAAAATAATAAACATTAAGTAAATTTATTATTTACTTCCACCTATCTAATTTAACTAATATTTCATATAAACTATCATAAGCTTCTTTTTCAGATATTTCTCTTCCATCAATATACATTGGAATTAAATATTTAATTTCTTCATCTAATGAAAAATCATTAGTAAACTTACCTTCTGAAAAACAATACTTACAATACTTATCTATTTTAGAATTATCATCATTAGAACCATATTCATCTTTTTTCATAGAAATTGAACATGATTGACATATTGGTAATTTCATAATTATTCACCACCAACATCTTACTTTAATTTCATAATATTTGAGAATTGAGGATATTTTTCAACAAAATCAATAACTTCTTGATCAAGAAATCCATACCATTCTTCATGACTTATATCTCTTGAAAAATGTTTAAGACTCATTATTTTTCTTTCACGCTCTTTTTGATTTATTTTTTCTTTTATCTCATCAGATATTTCAGGAGTATCTATATTATCAAATAAATTTCCACTACATGCTACATTTAAATCCTCAAATTCTAATGGAATTATTTCACCATTTTTTTTTAACATAGGTACTATTTCTTCTATTTTATCAGCGAGAACTTTATAATCTAATTTAATATTACTACACTCATTATCATATTGATTCATTTGATCTAATTTATCATAATTCCACTTAATCAATATATCACCTATTCTTATCTATACTAATTAATTTTTTATTTAAATATAATAAATTTACTTTATTTATTAGAAAAAAAGATAAAAAAAGAAAAAAAAGTTCCTTTTAAGATTATAAGGGAGAAATATAATATGGTTTTTTATTTATTTTTTAGGATAAAATCCACTTGGACTTTCAGATAAATTAATCATAATATTTTTAGATTGAGTATAATGATCTAATATCATTTTATGTGTTTCACGACCAATACCTGATTCTTTATATCCACCAAAAGGTGCACCAGCTGGAATTGAATTATATGTATTAATCCACATTCTACCTGTTTCTATAGCACTTGCAACTCTTAAAGCACGATTAATATCTCTTGTCCAAACTGCACCTCCAAGTCCATAATAACTATCATTTGCAAGATCAATAACTTCTTCTTCTGTTTCAAATGGCATTACAACTGCTACAGGACCAAAAATTTCATCTTGAGCTATGTTCATATCATTAGTAACATTAGTTAATAAAGTTGGTTCAACATAACAACCTTTTGAAAATTCACCATCAGTTATTCTATTTCCTCCAACAGCAACTGTTGCACCTTCTTTTTTACCATTTTCAATACATGTTAAAATTTTATTTACCTGTGCTTCATTTATTTGAGAACTCATTTGAGCATTAATATCCCAAGGCATTCCAACTTCAATTTTACTAAAAGCATCAACTGCTTCTTTTACAAATTTATCATAAATACTTTCCTGTACAAATACTCTTGAACCTGCACAACATACTTGTCCTTGATTAAATAGAATTCCTAACTGCAATCCATCCATTGCCATATCCCATTTACAATCTTCAAAGTATATATTTGCAGATTTACCTCCAAGTTCAAGTGTTGCTGGAATAAGTTTTTTAGCAGCTGCATCTGCAACATTACATCCAACTTCAGTAGATCCAGTAAATGCTAATTTTCTTATATCTGGATGGTCAAGAAGATATTGCCCTGATCTAGAACCTTTTCCAGTTACTACATTAAATACTCCATTAGGAAGTACTCCATCAATTAATTTTGCAAATTCAAGAACACTTAACGGTGTTGAACTTGACGGTTTAAATACAGTACAACAACCAGATGCAAGAACAGGAGCTAATTTCCAAGCTGCCATTAAAAATGGAAAATTCCATGGAACAATTTGTCCTACCACACCTATTGGTTCTTTTATAATCAAACTTAATGTATTTTTATCAAGTTTTGTTGCAGTTCCCTCTTCTGTTCTTACAGCTGCTGCAAAATATCTAAAATGATCAGATGCAAATGGTAAATCAATTGCTGTTGTCTCACGCAAAGCTTTACCATTATCTAATGATTCAATTAATGCTAATTTTTCAGCATTTTCATCAATTATATCTGCAATTTTTAAAAGCATTTCTTGTCTTTCGATAGGTTCTACTTCTTTCCATTCAGGGAAAGCTTTCCAAGCTGCTTCAACTGCTTTATCAACATCTTCTTTTGTTGCTTCTGCACACGTTGATAACAATTCACCATTACCAGGACAAGATGTAGTAAATGTTTCATTATCACTAGCATTTTTCCATTGCCCATTAATATACAATTTATACTCAGAATCTATTGGATTATCCATTTTCTAATCCTCCTTCTAATTTTTTTCTTTAAAGTTACTCTTAGAAATCAACTTCTTTACCATAATATATGTAATTTAATAATTTTTCAAGTAATTCTGGATTTGTTTTACGAGGATTTGTTGGTGTACATGCATCTTCTTGTGCATTTTTTGCAATAAATCCTACTTTTTGTTTAAATTCTTCCTCATTTACTCCAAATTCTTTTAATGTTTTTGGTATTCCCATCAGTTGATTATAATAATCAATTTTAACACATAACTGTTGAACTATTTCTTCATCAGAACCTTGCATTCCTATAAATCTTCCTATCTGACCATATCTAGATGCATCTTCTTGTGCGTTAAATTTAATTACATATGGAAGATATATTGCATTTGCACATCCATGTGGAATATGTCCAGTACTAAATGCAGCTCCTGTTTTATGTGCTAATGAATGAACTATACCTAGAAGTGCATTTGAAAATGCCATTCCTGCTTCACATTGTGAGTAATGCATTCTTTCATTTGCTTCAGAATCCCCATCATATGATTTTAAAATATCATTGAATATATTTTTTATAGCATCAAGTGCTAATGCATCAGTAAATGGTTGATGAACAAGTCCAACATATGCTTCTATAGCATGAGTAAGTGCATCCATACCCGTATACGCTACTAATTTTTTTGGCATAGTCTTTGGAAGTAAAGGATCAACTATTGCCACATCTGGCGTAATTTCATAATTTGCTATTGGATATTTTATTCCTGTTTTATAATCTGTAATTACTGAAAATGCTGTTACTTCTGTTGCAGTTCCACTTGTTGATGGAATTGCTAAAAATTTTGCTTTATTTCGTAGTTTTGGAAAATTTTCATTTGACGATATTTCTTCAAAAGTTGCTTCAGGATGTTCATAAAAAATCCACATAGCTTTTGCAGCATCAATTGGTGAACCCCCACCCATTGCAATTATCCAATCTGGTTGGAATTCCTCCATGATTTTTGCTCCTTCCATTGCACTTTCTACAGATGGATCTGGTGATATTCCTTCTATTAGTTTAGTTTCTATATTTGCTTCTTTAAGATTATTAAGTACTATGTCTAAAACTCCTGATCTTTTTAAAGATCCACCACCAATTACAATCACTGCCTTTTTTCCTTTTAATTCTTTAAGATAGTCTAAAGAATTTTCTCCAAAATATATGTCTCTTGGTATTGTAAATCTATACATATTGATCCTCCTATTTTTTTATAGTAGTAGGAAAAATCATCCATTGTATACTTTTATTGGAAGGATAATTTTTCCTTTAAAAGTCAACATTTTCTGTTGTTATTTATATGTTATATAGTGAGTAGTATTTAAAATAATTGTTAATTATAATGATTAATTATTATAAATAAAAATATATTAAAAAAACTCTAAAATTAAAAAATAATGAATATAATAAAAAAATACCTAAAATACAATAAAATAGTATAATTTTATAAAAAATAATAAATATATAATTTATTTAAATAAAAATAATTAAATAAAACACTAATAAAATTATAATGAATTATCATTATAAAATACATATTTAACTAAAATAAACATCCCATACAAAAAAAAATAAGTATAAAATAATTTTTATATACTCAGCAAAATAAAAATAAACTACATGAGAAATAAAAAAGTAATTTTAGTTATTGTAGCTGTTATACTTGTTGCATTACTCATATTTAGTAATACAAATATACTAAATTTTAACTTTA
>CAZHBQ010000104.1:0-4625 GCA_964530785.1 uncultured Methanobacteriaceae archaeon
TATTTCTGGTACTACTCCACCAAATTTTTCGTGTATTGATATTTGAGAGCTAATTACATTAGACAATACTTCCCTACCATTTTTTACAACAGCTACTGATGTTTCATCACAACTTGATTCAATTCCTAAAATGTATATATCTTTCATTTATTGCTCCTTGCAAAATATATTTAGATTTTTAAATAGGATTTACCTATAAACCCATTATAATTATAACATTCCAAATAAAATCCCTATTCCTGATGTAATTACATTATATACTACATTTATTATTGGAGAAATTATAATTCCTGCTATTCCTGTAATCCATAATGCTAAGAATATTAAATAAAATATTTGTGAATACCTATCTAACCATTCTTTCCCTTTATATGGTAAAACGCCTCTTAATACTTTTGAACCATCAAGTGGCGGTAATGGTATTAAATTAAATACTCCCAATCCTACATTTATAATTACTGTAATATTTATCAACATCATTATAATTATTCCAACTTGAGTTAATGCAAATTCTGGTACAAACTTCCCTATAGCAAAAAATATAATAGAAAATATTATTGCTAGTAAAAAGTTCATTAATGGCCCTGCTATAGATACAATTGCTTCTCCTGCTGACATTGATATTTTTCTTGTAAAATTTCTTGGTTTTATTTCTACTGGTTTTCCCCAACCAAATCCTGCAAAAACTAACATTACAGAGCCTATAGGATCTAAATGTGAAAGTGGATTTAAATTTAATCTTCCTTGTCTTCTTGGTGTGTCATCTCCTAATTTATCTGCAGCAAATGCGTGTGCAAATTCATGAAATGTAATAGCTATTAAAACTGCGGGAATAGTTAACAATAAACTTATTAATTCATTTGTATTAGTTAAATATCTTGATAAACCCATAATTACAAAAATTACCATTAATATATATAAATATCTTTTATCAATTTGAAACATTTTTACCTCCTATTTTTATATAGATATTATTATATAACAGTATTATTTCAAAGTAAAGTAATGTTTAATGTTTTATTTATATAATTATAGAATTTTTCTTGATTTTTATGTAAATTTATAGTATAATTAGTTTATTGTAACATATAAACCTAATTATAATTATATGATGGAGGAAACTATATGAATATTGTACAAAAAATTAAATATCGGAACTTTTTTGAGAATGTTGTATGTTCAGAAAATTGTAAAGAACATATAATATCTTTAGTTGAACAAGATGTTTTTCCAAAATTTAAGTGCTTTTCTGATTGTATTTTATCAATCGATGAGTTATCATCTCTACGTTTTCCAATAAGCCTTGTTTATCATAACTACACTGATAAGTTCATTATAATAGATTCATCTAAACCTGCAAAAATACAGAAAATACGTTTCTCACTTTTACGACCTGTAGCTTGTTATATTTCTTGTTTTTTTGAATCTGATGACTCATCTATTGAAATAACGTATGATCTTTCAACTAAAAAGCTGTCATCTATACATTTTAAAACTGATGGTCTAGAGTATTCTATTTCTTGTTATGATACAAATACAAGTTTAACTCTTAATGCTATCGCTACAGAAGAAGATGATAAATCTATGAAATCAAATTATACAACAACTATTACTTTACACGATGTTATATTTGAAAAGGATCATAAATCTGGTTTCATTGAGGATTTTTGCGATAACTTCTTTGCAGGAAATTTTTCAGTAACAGATTTATCTTTTTTGTCTATTATTGAAATTTATAGTAAAAACTTCCTTGTAGAGATAAATCGTGATGGAGACACTTTAAAGGTATCCAAACTAAATGAACATTTCTCTTTATCTGCAACTTTTAAGTATAATGAAAAATCTCATTGTTCTTTTGAAAGTTCGGCAGACACCGTTTCAACTTTGAAAGAAAACTTTGCTTCTTTTTTGAAACCTTTCGGTATTTAATTATTTATAAAAGACTCTTAATTCTCATTGAACTAAGAGTCTTTTATTCTATTACTTATAGAGTTCATTTCATTCCTACAGCTAACTATTTCAAAATTTAAAAAACTGCTTTTTTTAATGCTATGCCAATGAATTTATTAGAATTTATTAAACTTTATTAATATTACTTTTGTTTTAAATTTTGATAAAAACTCTTCTTAAATTCTTCAATTTTTTCATTGTCCACTTTACCAATTTTAAAAATAATTTGTTCATTTGAGATCTTATAAATTACATCTGTTTTTACTATACTATCTTTATGCAAGTTATTTATTCCATCTTTTTGTATTAATTTATTTGTTTTAAATTTTAATTTGTCTAGATTAGATGATATAAGCATTCCAAAATTTTCAATAGGTACAGCAGTATTGTCTTTATCTATTATAACAAAGAAATAATTATTTCCTATTTTTCCATCAATATAACTATATTCTTTAACAAAAACAATATCTCCAATTTAATAAAGATTATAAGATTCACTATCTTCATTTAATACATTTTCTAATTTTCCCTTATGCCATTCTTCATCTACGGGATATTCTTCAAATGCATCTTTTAAATCTTTAACTTTTCCATATTCATAAGCTGTTTTTTAAAAATCACTTAATTCTTTTTGCATAGTTAGTCCCCTTCTATTCCATGTTTTTTGTGCTTATAATACAAATTGTAATTTCTCACTAACTTTAGTTTTCATTATCTTTAGGTTTTATCCTTTAGGATTGCTACTATTCTTTATTTTAGAGATGTCCTCTTTGTCAATCCATTCCTCACAATAACCACAATTAGAACAAATATATCTATTTACTTTTACTGCTGAAAAAATCGTTGATCCAATCATTATATTGTTTCCTGCTCCATATGCTCGTGAACTTCCATTAACTCTTATAATATCATTACTATTACATTTTGGACATTGGTTATTATTTTTCATTTCTTATTCCTCCATTCATAACAAAAAATTACTATAAATCTATAAAATAACTTATAGTGCATATAATAGATAATTATTATCCTTACAATATTCTTTCATTAAATCTTTTTCTTGCTGTGAAAGTTCTTGATTAGAAAAATTTGCCACTAGTGAGCAAAGATAAAGATAGTTTGGGCTATATCTTTGAGTAAAACCTTCTCTAGCAAATTTACCTTGTATTATATCAAACTTTTGTTGAATTTGATTAGTATTATTACAATTACAAAACTCTATTACACAAGATATATCTTCTTTACTTGTATTATCAATTATTGATTTTGCTGTGTTAATTACTACATATAACCATTCTTCCAAATTTGTTAATTGTTTTGGTTTATTTCTTAGTTCTTCTTTTATTTCAATATAATAATCTTCCATCTATAACTCCTTTATAACTTGCAATTTGTACATATTAATCTACAATTTCTTCAAAACGATATTTTTGAGTTGCATCTGGATACTTTTCGTGATCTACTTCAGATAAAAACATATCTAATGGTCTTGCATAAATCCCATCTTTATGATTAGTTCTTCCATTGCTATCCATACAGCGATAAACAACTAATTTTTCTCCTGTTTCGCTATGCTCTGCTACTGTGATTACAAAAGATCTTGCTCCTTTAAAATGTCTCCATATTGTAAAAGGTTTTACTATTCTTTCTTCCATATACTTTCCTCCTTAATCTACCATTATACTAGTATAAACATATAACATTTTCAATAAGCTATTATCTCGATAACTTACTAGTTATATAATAAAGGAATTCAAAATTATAATGCAAATTTAATGCTACTAGCTTAATAATCAGTAAAAATACAGTGATTTCTCGTTTTTATTATATATATGCAAATGTTATACATTGCTCTATTTTTGAGCACTTTTAAGATTTTATTAAAATTCTTTAAAACTCATTAAGTGTTATTAAGTGGCTTCATCGTTGGGAATAGTAATACATCTCTTATTGATGCAGAGTCTGTTAGTAGCATTACTAAACGATCTACTCCAATTCCAAGTCCCCCTGTTGGAGGCATTCCATATTCAAGTGCATTTATGAAGTCGTCGTCCATCATGTTTGCTTCTTCATCTCCTGCTGCTCTTGCTTCAGCTTGTTTTTTAAATCTCTCATATTGGTCAATTGGGTCATTTAATTCTGAGTATGCATTTCCATATTCTCTTGCTCCAATAAATACTTCAAAACGCTCTGTTAAACGTGGATCTGATGGTTTTCTCTTTGTAAGTGGAGAAACTTCTACTGGATAATCATATATAAATGTTGGCTGAATTAGTGTTTCTTCTACTTTTGCTTCAAATACTTGGTTAATAATTTCTCCTCTTGTTAATTTTAATTCATCAAGCTCTATATGTAAGTCTTCTGCTACTTTTTTAGCATCTTCTGCTGTTTCTATTGTATTAAAGTTTACTCCTGTTACTTCTTTTATGCTATCAATCATTGATATTCTTTTCCAAGATGGTGTTAAATCAATTTCTGTTCCTTGGTAAGTAATTTTAGTAGTTCCTAATACTTTTAAGGCTACTTTTGAAATGATTTCCTCTGTAATATCCATCATATCGTTGTAATCTTCGTATGCTGAATATAGTTCTATATTTGTAAATTCAGGATTGTGCTTAATATCCATTCCTTCGTTTCTAAACATTCTTCCCATTTCATATACTTTATCAAATCCA
>CAZHBQ010000105.1:0-4623 GCA_964530785.1 uncultured Methanobacteriaceae archaeon
TTAAAATTAGCTGACTGAGCCAGCGCATGTACACCGGCGTCTGTTCTGCCAGAACCATGTACTTCTACTTCGGATTGTGTCATTTTAGAAAGAATAGCTTCCAGTTTTCCCTGAATTGTATTTGTGGTGTTTCCCTGTTTTTGCCAGCCGCTATAGCGGGTGCCGTCGTATTGAAGAATCATTCGATAATTTTTCATAGATTAATAACTCCTGACATATAATTTTTCTAATGTGCTGACATTTTTACTAAGTGCATGTAAAATGACGAATTAGCTCACATTTTATAGTTTCTAATACGGATTGAATGGTAATAGTTTACCATATATTTTCAGAAAATACATAAGTTATATGATTGACTGTGCTAAAGTATGGTGATAAAATAAAAAAAGCAATTGACCTACCAAATCATGAAGTGGCATTCAAAATAGTAACAGAAGAATTAATTAATTATAAGGTAGTAAAAGATTTAAAAGAAATAGATGCCATAGGGCATAGAGTAGTACATGGAGGAGATAAGTATGCTGATTCAGTTTTAATTGATAAAAATGTGATAAACACAATAGAAGAATTATCTGATTTAGCTCCATTACATAATCCAGCAAATATAATGGGAATAAAAGCCGCTACAAAAGCTTTCCCAAAAGCAAAACAAATAGCCTGTTTCGATACAGCCTTTCATCAAACTATGAAAGAAGATAAATACATCTACGCCGTACCTTATGAATGGTATAAAAAACACGCAGTACGTAAATATGGATTTCATGGAATGAGTCATAAATATGTATCCAACAGAGCCATGGAATTATTAGATAAAGATTTAGGAAATATTATCGTGTGTCATTTAGGACAAGGCGGCAGCATAAGCGCAGTAAGAGATGGAAGATGTATAGACACAACAATGGGCTTTACTCCAAATTCTGGAACAATAATGGGTTCTCGATCAGGTGATATTGATTACGGAATAATACCATATATAATGAAAAAAGAAAATTTAACAATAGAAGAAGTAGATAACAAATTGAATAAAGAAAGTGGAATGTTAGGTGTAAGCAATATTAGTAGCGATTTTAGAGATATAGATGATGCAATTGGTAGAAAAGAAAAAAATGCTATTTTAGCTTGTCATCTTTATGTCAACTCAATTGTAAAATATATAGCCAGTTATTACGTTGAATTAGGAGGCGCCGATGCAATTTGCTTTACCGCAGGAGTAGGAGAAAATGCACCACACATTCGTAGAATGATATTAGATAGATTATCATGTTTAGGAATAAAATGCAATCGTGAAGTAAACGATAAAATTCGCGGTGAAGAGGGAATAATTAGCACCTCTGATTCAAGCACAAAATGCTACGTAATTCCAACAGATGAGGAAGTAATGATAGCAAGAGATGCCTACGAATTAGCCAATTAGAAAGGTTGATTTAAATGGCAAACATACAAAGAAAATGGTTATTAAAAAAAATATATAAACAAATAAAGAAATATAATACTATTATTATAGCAAGACATATTGGTGCAGATCCTGATGCTCTAGGCAGTCAATTTGCCCTAAAAGAACTAATAAAAAATAAATATCCCAACAAACATGTATATGCAGTAGGAAATCCATCTAATAGATTTAAATTTATGGGGTCATTAGATAAAATAGAAGAAGTAAACTATAATGAATCCTTATTGATAGTATTAGATACCCCCGATATAAAAAGAATAGATTGTATAAATTTAGAAAATTATAAAAATATAATTAAAATAGACCATCATCCATTTATTGATAAATATGCACAAATAGAATTAATAGATGAAAATTCATCATCAACTTGTCAATTAATATTAGAATTTATTTTTAGAAATAGATTAAAAATAAATAAAACCATCGCAAATAACTTATACATAGGAATAGTTGCAGACACAGGAAGATTTATGCATGATTATACAAGTCAAGAAACATTTGAATTAGTAAATAAACTTTTAAAAAAAAGTAACATAGATTTTACATCACTATATGAACCATTATATATGAGACCATTATCAGAAGTAAAATTCCAAGGCTACATTTTTAAAAATATAGAAGTAACAAAAAATGGAGTAGGTCACATAAAAATAACCGATGAAACATTAAAAGAATATAATGTAGATTCTGCTAGTGCTGGAAATATTATTAGTGAATTAAAATGTATAAATGAAATATTAGTTTGGATATTTTTAACGGAAGATAAAAAAAATAATTTAATTAAAGTAAACATTAGATCCAGAGGTCCAATTATAAATGAAGTAGCCACTAAATATGGTGGAGGAGGACATAAATTTGCATCAGGAGCAAGATTGATAAACTGGACACAAGCTGAAAGCTTAATTAATGATTTAGATAATTTAACAAAAGAATATAACAAATCAGAAAGGCAAAAAAATAAGGATATAATTTGAACTATAAAAATTGGAAAATAAAATACTTGATTTTTATTTCTTTCTTTGCTATACTTAATACATAAAATAATAGGAGGGAAAACATGAATAAAAATGAAGTAAAAAGCAAAATAAAAAATGATAGAGAGCTATTTTATGGTGTCATCGCTGTAGCCATATTTATAGTAATGGCAGTTGGAGCAACATTCGCTTACTTTACAGCAACAGCAAGAAGTACAAATTCATCGGTGGGAACAAGTTCAACAACTCTTGAACTAGAATATATAAGTTATGGATCAGCATGGGCAAAAGCAGATTTAATACCAGCAGATACAGTTGTATCGGAATATTCGGTAGAATATCAAAATGATATAACCCAAAACCCTTTATGCACAGATGATTATGGTAACTCAATTTGCAGTATTTACGAATTTCAAGTAAGGAATCCAGCAAATTCACCCCAAACAGTAACACTTAATATAATTAGCGAAGAAAATAGTTTTACAAATTTAAATGCGATGGCTTATGAATTGAACATAGAAAATGAACAAAATTACACATCAACTGAAAATAATAATGGAACCAATGATCCAATCTTCAAAAAAAGTGCAGATGATACAACAACAGATGCAATTAGTGTTATTGATGGAAATGGAACAGAATTATACAATGAAACTCCAATATATATAAATAGAGATGGAGTCCAAAAAACATTATTAAAATATAATGAATCTACAGATAAAGATAATCCAAATTTTACATCTTCAATCGACAGATTAGTAGTTCCAGTTACTGTAGATAATATGAATGCTGATGCTAACGAAAAGACAGTAAAATTAGCAGATGATATTACAATTGATGGTGGAGAAACTAGAACCTTCGTAATTGTTCTTTATGTAAAAAATTTAAATAGTGATCAAACAAAAGAAGATGCAGCTAAAAACTTTAATGGTAGAGTAGTAGTAAGTACAGGAGACGGAACAACAGGTGTAAGTGGAGTAATTGAAGCAGCTGGAGATGCAACATTACAAAGTAAAGGATAGAGAGTTTAAAAGGTTCTTTGTCAAATAGTGTTGGTGAACATTAATTTGATACAAGCAACTGTTTATATGAGAGTGATGGAAATCACTCTTTTATTATTCCAGAAATTAAGAATATTCTAGCAATAAAGTGATCATATTTTCTATAACCAAATGCAATTCTTTTTATACTTTTTATAAGATTATTTTTTCCTTCAATTATTCCATTGTTTATATCGTATTTAAAAGAGTTTTCAATGTATTTAATATTTTCATTATATAATTTTATTGCTTGTTTCATCTTGTCAGAAATATTATTGTTTGGATGTTCTATGATTCTTTTAAATTTGTTAAAGTCTTTTTCCTTAATTGAATTAATTAATCCTTGATAACACTCGTAAGTAGCTTTTAAAGCTTTATCAGTGTTAATTAAATATGTAACAATTTCCTTTTGTGAGATTTCTTTTTTAAAATGAATATTATATTCTTTATTATCAGATAAATCATTTTCATTTTTAACTATTAGTTTCCAAAAATTTTTAAGTTTTTTATAATTTGGGTTGGATTTATAACATAATTTAATTCTTGTATTATTCAAAGCATTATAAGCTTGAATAATAATATGAAATCTATCAATGACAATATCGGCATTTCTAAATAAATCTTTAGCTAAATGTATATATCCTGAGTAAAAATCGGTTGAAATAAGTTTAATTTTATTTCTTTCACTTCTAGAATATCTTCTAAAATATTTATTTAAATCATTAGTTTTTCTAGAGTCTTGAATATCAAAAATATTGCCAGTTTTATTGTCAACTATAATAAAAGCCATTTTACCTTTTGTATCTTTAGTAGCTTTAAACTCATCCCAATTCATGTGTATAGGTAAATGTTCATGCCTAAGTACTGTATGAGTAGAAATATCATTGAGTTTTCTATCTATTTTAGAACCAGAAACATCTAGTCTTTTAGCAATATCTTTTTCACTTTGTTTTTGCATTAATTCAAGATTAATTTGAAGTTCAGTATTATTAGAAATATTTTTATTTCTATCAATAAGATTAGTTTCTGCAATAAAAGTATTACAACAATGCTTACAATAAAATCTTTGTTTATGGAGAAGTAATAAAGATAAACAATTAGATATTTTAGGTATTTTAATTTTACAATTTTTTCTAAAGCCCCATTTAATAATATC
>CAZHBQ010000106.1:0-4562 GCA_964530785.1 uncultured Methanobacteriaceae archaeon
ATGTAATGATCACATTCCAGGAGTTGAAATATCATTAAAGATAGAAAAGATGGAAAATATTATCAAGAAAATATTTAAAAGAGTTGAACAACATCCTGAAAATATTCCTGAATTACGTAAGTTCATGAAATATTATTTACCTACTACATTAAAACTATTAGAAGCTTATGAAGAGATGGATCAACAAGAAATACAGGGAGAAAATATTGAAAAATCTAAGAAAGAAATAGAGAATACACTTGATACTTTAAATTTTGCGTTTGGAAAACTATTAGATAATATGTTTAGAAATACTGCTTGGGAGGTATCTTCTGATGCATCGGTATTAGAAAGTTTACTTGCTCAAGATGGATTAACTGATAATGGATTAAAATAGAATCTGATATAACAGATTCTATTTTAATTATTAGAAATTATCTATTAAGAATTGATTAAATGCATTTTTTTGATAACCTGCTATCTTGATTTTCCCGCCAAATCGCATGATCCATGAATAAAAAGTACTATTAATAACATGGTAAACAGTAATTGTGTATATATCATCTTTCACGTGTTTTGGTTTAATATCTTTACCAAACTTGTCTATTGAATTCGAATAGTATAAATATTATAAAGCACTGATTTTATCAGTGTTTTTTTCTTTTTATGGAACGAAAAAGTGACAAAATGGAACGAATAAGCTTGATGGGACGAGTACTCGTGACATTTTAATCATTTTAAAACCTAACACCATCCCAATTTTTTTTTTGTAAAAAATATGAGTATATGGTATATTATTGGTGAGGAGATATCCTTGTTATTAATTAGACCAAAGGTCGAGAAAATATTTTTTAGGACAAAGTCCGAGGGAGAGCGAAAGCTCTCTATTATTCTATTATAGGAGAATTTTATGAGGAAGAATTATGATAATTATATTTTATCAATTGCTGAATTAATGAAACAAAATATTTATTTTTCAGATAAAGAGTTTAACTTCGTAACAATTTCAAATACAAATTGGATTACAAGAAAAAATAGAACTTCGTTTAATCATGAGAATGATTTAGCACCTAGACGAATAATATTTATGGATTTTGGCCATAGATATTCTCCAGAATTAGCATATACACATCCAGCATTAATTATAGGAAAGAAGAATAATTTTTTATTAGTATTACCAATAAGCAGTAGTCCAAGTAAAGTAAGTGTGGCATATCATCCAACCATTAACCCAAATGGAAATAAAAAATATTATTTATTAAAATCTGGTGAAGGTGGATTAACATTGGATAGTGTTGTGATTCTTACAGAGATATTAACTATTTCTTATGGAAGGATAATTTCTTTGTACAGTTTAAACGGAATAAATCAAAGTGATTATATAAATATAAGAAAGATGTCTTTTGCAAATACTTTTCCTAACGAGTCAAGAAAGATGTATAATTTAGAAAAGGAAAACAATAAACAAAAAGAAGTGTTAAAAAATCTTTTAGGTAAAGAACTCATAAGCCGATATATAACAACAGAAATAAAATTTCTTAAAAAAATTGAGTTATGCACTTGACAAGTTTTTCTTATCGGTGAATAGTAACTAAACGCGATTATATTCCTGTAAATATGGATGTATCACCATTAGATAATTCCAACTCTAAAAAGGAGGGTGTGAGCTGCACATACAAGCTTCATGACGGCTATGCTCCAATGTTTATGTATCTTAGACAGGAAGGCTATATGTTGGGATGTGAATACAGCATTCACAGACAGGAACACCAGAATTTTTAAAAAAGATGTTGAACAGGATTGATATTCTTAAGATAAAGAAGCCATTACTGAGATTTGACAGTGGAAATGATTCAGAAGATAATATCAGACTTATTCAGGAAAAGGGATATGACTTTTTGATAAAGAGAAATCCCAGAAGATCAAAAGATGCATGGGTTCAGGAAGCAACTGAAGGAACATCAGATCAGGATGCAAATATAAGAAAGGATCCAAAAGGAAGAAAGATAAGGATCTATCAAAAGAAGACAAAAGAACAGTTCAATGGTCAGACAGTCTATTATTATACAGAAGTCAAAGAAATACTGGAGGAAAAAGACGGACAAATGCTGCTTATTCCAAAATATGAACTGGAAAGCTATGTAAGCACATTAGATGAAACAGTAGAAGATATAAAGGAAGTTTATCATCAGCATGGAATATGCGAACAGTTCCACTCTAAGTTAAAAACAGATATGGGAGTTGAAAGACTGCCAAGTGGGAAAATGAAAACAAATGATTTCATACTGCATTTATCAATGTTTGCTTATAATATTTTGAGAATAATAGGACAAACAAGTCTAATGATCCATAAGACAAAAAGGGATAAGCAGCAAATGGTGACAAGAAGAAGACTATCAACAGTGATCAAAACAATGATCATAACAGCGGCGAAATATGTAAGACACGCAAGACTAGAGGATATTAAGCTAGGATATGGAAACAGATATAAAGAAGTTCTGTATAAAATAGAGATGTGCATAAAAGAGATGAACTGTCCAGCATAAAAGCAGTAATAATAGAAAGCAGTCCAATACAAATCAAAAATGCTTGAAGAAAAAATTTTTTTAAAATGACTTGAAGCAGTTTTCATCATGCAAAAAAACAGCTTCTACAAAAAACAGGAAAATGCAGAAGCTGTTTTAGTATATAAAATTAAAAACACAGCATGGAAAAAGATAAAATAGAGCTGTTTAAAAAACGAAGAAATCAAAAAAATAAGTTTATATTTGTTTTATCACGGATTCAGGTTCTACTATAGAAGTTTTTAAGTAAATTTTCATATATTTCAAGCATTAGTTAGAAACTACAATTAAAATCAATTCTAAGTCAAATCAAATAATACAAGGAATTATTTGATGAAAGAGATCAATGAAAAGATAAAACAAATATAAGGTTTGTAATGATTCTATGTTACTATTCATAGTCATCTATTAAAATAGTTGAAAAAGCACAGGGATGAAAGCTAATATCCTTGTGAACTTTTCATCTGCTTTAATAGAGTTATATAATTTCTTTAAAAATGGAGATTTAGCTAGTGGATGATAAAGAGAAAACAACATATGAAATCAAAATTAAGTATTTAGATGATGAATTGTCAAATGGGGAATTAAAGCAATTGAATAAAGATGAATATTTAGACGGAGGATCAGGATATATACCTGATTAGGCTAGATATGATAAAGATGCTGACAAATAGTCAATCATTAAGTTTATTTAAAATTAAATAAATAAGAAGTCAGAATGTTGTATATTTTATCTTTTGTTTTAATTTTTAAGTTATCGGTATAATATCTTCACTATAACTGTGTATAAACTTTTTCTTGTTATTTTACTAGATTCATTGCTTATCTTTTAAATACTATCATCTGATATACAACCAATTGATTCTTTTATCCTAGTATGTTGAAAATGTATAATACAAAGATAGATAATATAAAAAAGTGATATTAATCAAAAATATATAAATGGTCCTTAAAATGGTCTTTAAAATGGTCCTTAAACATAAATTTGGTCCTTAAAATTGAATGAATCAAAAACAATAATTGTTGTCGATTTACCAACTGGATATCGAAAACTATATAAAATCGTTTCTTTGATCAATCTTTTTATTATGGTTTATGTCTAGAAATATTAGATAACAGATATTGATATGCTTCTTTTTACATATCATTTTGAACCGGTTTACTTGATGTCTAGAAAAAAGATTTAAATAACGAAAGTAGCATAATTACAGATTTTTTTAAAATTAGTTGAAAGCTCATGAAATATCTAGTAGCTTTTGAAGCACAAAAGGGACTGTAGTAGTCGCAAATTCTGATACACAATCCAATTCTGAACATTATTTAATGTTTTTCGTAGGCTTCATAATCCAGATTTGTTTTCTTTACGAAACCTGCAAGTGTTAGATTGGACTATCCATGAAGTTATGTACACTCTTCTTCCAAAGCTATTAAACTGTGCAATCTTTGAAAGATGCAATTCATTGTTTTCAAAAATCTTAGTCTGAAAATCAGCAATTTTCTTTACATGAGTCACAAGTGAAAACACTCTACTGCGGTACTCATTATCCTGAAAATCCTATATCAGAGAAATTCCATCACTGATTTCACCAAGTTCAGCATTGATCTGAGTCATGTAATATAAACCGACAGTCATTGATGCAACACCTATTGCTAAAAGATTTATTACCTCTCAGAAAACAAATCAGAATAACTAAAACTAATTCTCTCAACCATTACAGTTAGGAGAGTTTCGTGCGTCTATGCATAACTTCAGATTATTTCTAACTTTAATATAGTTATTAAATATCAAGTGATTAATGAATATTATCTATAAAAAGCAAAATAAATATTGAATTAATATCATTGTTATGATAGTAATTTAATGAAAAAATTGTATAATAAGTTATATAAAAATATTTAATGAGAAGTTAGAATAAGATTATTAGTTAATTATTATTGAAAGTTGAGAGATAAATTATGAAAAGTATAGAAGTAGTTGCTGCAATATTAAAACAGGATAATAAAATATTAATTGCAAAA
>CAZHBQ010000107.1:0-4494 GCA_964530785.1 uncultured Methanobacteriaceae archaeon
AGATGGAATACTTTTGATGGTAATATAAAAGTTTTCCATACAAAAGAAGAATCAGATAAAGCATTTACATTATTAAAAAGAATTATTGATTTAGGTGCTGATGTTAATGCACACGATTCTTATCATAATTCTTGTTTAGATCGTGCTTTACTTGATTGTAAACAAATATTACCTTATTATGATATAGAAAAAGATTTATTAGGCAAAGACAGAGTATTAACTGATGAAATCAAAGAAGATATTTCACGAATTATCAAAATACTAATTGATAATGGTGCTGATATTAATGAGAAAAACATTAACTCTAATAAATCTTTTAAAGAAGCTGTATACAATAGTGTAATATCTAAATGTTTAACATTTGATATAAAATAACGAAAGGAGGAAAAAATGAAAGAGTTTAAATTAAAGGAAAATGAAATTAAAGAACTTACAACAGTTAAAGGTGGTTGTATAGCATCAGATAGAATTACTGTTGATGGACACAAAGTTGGTTATATGTATAGAGAAAAACCTACTAACGAAACTGATAGTGGTTGGAGGTTTTTCTCTGGCGATGAAGCTGATGAATATACAAATAATCCTGATAATTTTAGTATGTTTCAATTAAATACAATATGTAATTATGATACAGATATTATTCCATATCTTGAAAAAGCGGTTGGAACTAAATTAGCAAGAGATGTTAATGGAACTTTTATAGAAGAATAATTTTATTTAAGTTCAATTTTTTTAACATAGTTACTAATAACAGGTTTTCTATGCTTTAAATAATTTAAGACATTAGTTTTAATGTTAATAATTCTAGATAAATTATCTAGGATTTTTTCTTGTTCCTTATCGGTAACATTTTCATAATTTGAGTATTTTTTATAAATGTTCGGACTAACTCCCATGTTCTTTTTAAATACTTCTGAAAAGTATTCTAATGAATTAAAACCATTTTTAAAAGCGATACTTAGGATATAATTATCGTCCTTAAAATATTTCAAACTGTTATATATTCTCATTGTATTTATATATTCATGTATTGATATATTTATTTCTTTTTTAAATCTTCTCATTATGTATGCCTTATCAAAATAAAACAATAAACTTAATTCATCGATAGTTATTTCTTTGTTTATGTTATTATTTAAATACTCAATTATGTTACAAACTAAATCGTTAGAAAACATAGTATCACCCACATATTTAGTATTATATCACGATTTTGAAGAAAAGTCATTTTTGTTTAAGTTTATAAAAATTATAAATGCTATAATGCTATTGAAAGGAAGTGATATGCATGGCATATTCAAGATGGGCAACAGTTGAAGAATTAAAATCTAAACTAACCCCAGTCAGTTATGATTCTGAAATTAAAAAATCAGGAATACCAATGATGTATGACGGTAATAATCTTTATATTAAAGATGATGAAGCTCATACATTGGTTATTGGTTCAACAGGAAGTGGTAAAACTCAATCAACAATGTTACCACAATTAAGACTTGCAATTAAGGCAGAAGAACCATTTATAGTTCATGATGTTAAAGGAGAGATTTATGATGTCTTATCAGGAGAACTAAAAAAACAAAATTACAATATAATTGTAATTAATTTAGATAATCCTACTTTAGGCAATAATTTCAATCCATTAAGTTTACCTTATGAATTGTATAAAAATGGGCAAAAAGATAAAGCAATAGAATTATTAGAAAATGTTGGATACTATTTTTGTTGCAATGAAACATTTAATACAAATAGTGATCCATTTTGGAACAATTCTGCAACATCATTATTTATAGGACTTGCATTATATTTGTTTGATAATGCAAAAGAAGATGAAATAAACATTAGTAGTATATTAAATCTTGTGTCAGAATTTGATAAATTATCAGAGCAAGTAAAAAAATATGATAAAACATCTGCAACTTATATTAATCTTTCTAATATTATATTAGCTCCAAATGATACAAAAGGAAGTATTCTATCAGTATTTATTCAAAATATGAGATTATTTGTATCAAGAGAAACATTATTGAGGTTATTATCAACAACTAATTTTGATATAAAAAACATTCAAAAGGATAAAACTGCTTTATTTATAATAAGCAATAATAAATCTACTTCTAGAAGATTAATACCTTTAATAATTGAAGAATGCTATTTTGCAGCAACATTAACTAATGATAAAACTCATAGATTAAATGTTGTAATTGATGAATTTGAAAATTTAATCCCAATTAAAGATTTCAATAATATGTTAACACTTTCAAGAAGTTATAACATAAAATTCAGCATCTACATAAGAAGTTTACTAGAATTAAGAAATACTTATGGCGCAGAAGGAACTGAAATATTAAAAATGGTTTTTGGAAATATCATATATTTATTAGCAAATGATACTGAAACACTAGAAGATATATCAAAATTATGTGGAAATCAACAAACTGAAAAAGGATTTGAGCCTCTAATTTCAGTAGAAGATTTAAAACTACTTAACACTTTTGAAGCAGTTATTTTAATTCCTAGAATTAATCCAATTAAAACAAAATTATTACCTGACTATCAAATAGATTGGAAATTTAGTGAGGAAAAAGTACCTTTAAAAGAAATAGAAAATAAAGAAATTAAAACATTTAGCATAAAATAATGTTAGTTTTAAGGGAAAAATCCCCTTTTTCATTTGTTTTACACTATTTTTACAAAATTTTACTTTTTTCGTTAAAATCATGTTATAATTATATAGGAGGGATATAATTATGAATTTTAACCAACTTATTAATGAAATAAGAAAATTAAATCCAGGCGTTGAAATTAGAATTGGCGATCCACAGTTTGATTCTCTTGCAGATAGTAGAATTTTTAGTTCTAAACCAATGAATCAATTAAGATTGCCACAAGGATATTATGCAAATGAAAAAAATGGTATTACTAATAAACATAATACTGAAACTGGTCTATATACAAGTTTATCAGTAGAAAGTTTAGATGATATGGTAGTAGGACAAACTTATCCATCAGTAGATGTTAGTAAACATTTAGAAACTACTAATGTTAGAGAGATTGCTATTGCTCTACAAAGATTAAATCCAGGTGTTGCCATTAGATTAGCAAACCCAAGTCTTGATCCACAAGCAGATTCAAAAATTTTCTGCAATGTACCAATGAGTGAATTAGCTTTACCAGTACCTTTCTATTATAATGAAAAAAATGGTATTACTAATAAACATAATTCAGCAAGTGGTATGTATGCTGCTATTGATGTGGTAGATTTAAGCACAGCTAATCCTGCAGTGTTAATGTCAACTGGATATAATCTTGAAGAAGAAAAAAGACAACAATATGAAATTGACATTAAAAGAAAAGAACAGTCAAATTTACGAAGTTTAGAATATAGAACGGAACTAAATCAATATTATAGAGATCAACTTCAAAAAAGAGTTATGGATATTTTGCAACAATATCCTGCATTACCTATTAATATGCCAAGAGAAATAAGAGAGGAACATAGGCTTTCACTTGAAATGATGAATATACTTGATATTGGTATTAAATCTGCTATATCAAAACCAGAAATGACAGAAGATGGATTAGTAATAGATTTATCTACTAAAGAAAGATATGAAAAGTGTAATGAATCTTTATCTGCGATTCAAAAACAAAATGGAGTTAATATTGATAAACACCCAAAACCTGTTGAAGAAAAATCACAAGAACAATCACAACAAAATCAACAACAAACTGGATTAACAACAGAATTACCAAATTTAAAAACGGAACCACAACAAGAATTAGCACAAATGGCAAGAGAAAAAAGAAAGTTTACTATTTTACAAAGAGAAAGAGCAATGAATGATGCTCAAAAGGCAAAAAATCGTTCAGCAATTATGGCAGGTATTTGCATTTTAGGTGCTGCTGTTGCAGTTTACTTTAATGGACAAGATATGAGTCAAGTTTTGCAACACGAGTTAAATGCGATTTATTCTTGGGAAGCATTGGGACAATATCTACAAGATTTAGGTCCAATGACAACATTATTAGCTGCAGGTGCAGGAGGATTTATTGCAAAATATTTCAAAAATTCTAGAAAACTTAAACAAGCACAAAATGAATTTGTTGATTTTAATGCATCATTAGAAAATACCAATACTAATGAATTAGGAGGTACTGAAAATGCTAAATCAAGGTGAAATACTAACATTAGATGATAACAAAAAATATTCAATTGTTTATTCAACAGAATATAATAATAAAAACTATGTATATCTAATTGACCAAGATGATTATACAAATACTATGTTTTGTGAATTTGATAATGATAAAGGATTAGAAGAAGTAACTGATTCTGATATTGTTGAAGAACTATTGAAGTTATACACACTTTCTCAAAAAGAAAATTAAGATTTGAACCTATTCTGAAATATGAATAGGTTTTTAAATTTTCAATTTTGCGAAAAATGTTGTATAATGTTTATGATAGCATTGACATAGCTATAAATGATATAA
>CAZHBQ010000108.1:0-4474 GCA_964530785.1 uncultured Methanobacteriaceae archaeon
TTTAATAAATTGTGAATATACTTTAGATGCTTCAAAAGTAATATTTATGTATACGTCTGAAACAAGAGTCGATTTTAGGCAACTTCTTAAAGAATTAGCAAGTATTTTTAAATGTAGAATTGAATTAAGACAGATTGGACCAAGAGATAAAGCAAAAATTGTAGGAGGATTAGGTTCTTGTGGATTGCCATTATGTTGTTCTTCTTTTTTAGGAGAATTTGATGGTGTTTCAATAAATATGGCAAAAAATCAAATGCTTGCTATTAATATTGATAAAATTTCTGGATCTTGTGGAAGATTATTATGTTGTTTAAAATATGAAGATAATGCTTATACAGAAATAAAGAAAAAATTTCCTAAGATTGGTTCTAGAATAAAATATGAAGGAAAAATAGTTAAAGTTGTTGGTCTTAATGTTATTAGTAATTTAGTTAAAATTGAAGATGAAGCAAATAATATCTCTTTTATAAATTTAAAAGAAGTAAGATATATTTCTCAACATAATAAAAAACACAATGAACGAAGTAACTAATTATTTATTAGCTTTTAAAAACATGAAAATTATCCAAAGGAAAGATATGTTTAACTTTTCTTTGGATACTGTTTTATTAGCAAATTTTTGTTCAATAAAAAAAGACTTAACAACAATATTAGATTTTGGTACGAATAATGCAGCTATACCTTTATTACTTTCAAAAAGGACAGATAAACAAATAGATGGAATAGAAATTCAAAAAGAAGCTGTAGATTTGGCTTTAAAGAATGTTAAAATTAATAATTTGGAAAATCAGATTCATATTATTCACGATGATATAAAAAATTATAGTAAAAAATGTCAAAAGAAATATAGGCTTATTCTCTGCAATCCACCTTTTTTTAAAGTTAATGAAAAAAGTCATTTAAATGAAAGTGAATATTTACAAATTGCTCGTCATGAGATAAAAATAAATCTAGAAGAAATCATTCAATGTGCTGCTACGCTGCTAGATAATCGAGGTCGCTTTGCAATGGTACACAGACCAGAAAGAATGATAGAAATTATTGAATATATGAAAAAATATGATATAGAGCCTAAGAGAATAAGATTTGTATATCCAAAATTTGGTAAAGATTCACATATTTTTTTAATTGAAGGAATGTATAAGGGTAATAAGGGAATAAAAATAGAAGCTCCATTATATGCACATAATGATGATGGCAGTTATAGTAACGAAGTAAGAAAAATGTTTGGAGAAAATATAGATGAATAGACAAAAAAGTTTTGAAAATGATAAATCAACATTATACTTAGTCGCAACTCCAATAGGCAATTTAAGTGAAATAACTTATAGAGCGATAGAAATTTTAAATAGTGTTGATTTTATTGCGGCAGAGGATACAAGAAATACAATTAAATTATTGAATCATTATAATATACAAAAAAAACTAATATCTCATCACGAACATAATATCAATAGCTCAATACCTAAAATTTTAAATTTACTAAATGATAATCATAATATAGCATTGGTAAGCGATGCAGGATATCCTGCAATAAGTGATCCAGGAGCTGAATTGGTTAAAGAAGTAATTGAACATGGATACAATGTAGTTAGTATTTCAGGAGCTAATGCGTGTTTAGATGCATTGGTGGTTTCAGGAATTACTCCACAACCCTTTTTGTTTTATGGCTTTTTAGATCATCAAGATAAGAAAAAGAAAAAGCAATTAAATGAATTAAAATATTATAAAGAAACAATTGTTTTTTATGAAGCTCCACATAGAATTGAAAAAACATTAAAATTAATGTTAGATATTTTTGGTAATAGAGATATAGCAGTATGTAGAGAACTTACAAAAAAACATGAAGAGATTCTTAGAGGTACTATAGAAGAAATATTAGAAGTTGTTGATACTATTAAAGGAGAAATGGTTATCATTGTAGAGGGGAGTAAAGATGAAAAAGAAGATGAAGTTATTTTTACTCAATCTATTAAAGAACACGTAGATGAATATATTAATAAAGGTTTAAGTACAAAAGATGCAATTAAAGAGGTTGCAAAAATAAGAAATATTAATAAGAATGCAGTATATCAAGAATATCATAAATAATAAATATAATGTTTCACGTGAAACAAAAAAAGAAATTTCATTATGAAATTTCTTTTAATATAATCTTCTATAAGCTTTCCCATATTTACTAAAACTTGATAAAGCAGTACGTTTTACACATTGATCAGCATACTGTCCAACAGTACCAGAACCAGATCCACTAGCATGAACAACAATTCCATTACCAATATAAATTCCTACATGATGGTATGTAGAAGCACCACTTCTTTTAAAACATACAATATCACCAGCTTGTAATTCACTCGCACTTATAGCTGTACCTGAATATGCATAACTATTAGCAGTACCACGTCCACCAGATACACCAGCTTGCTGTAAAGACCAGTATACAAGACCTGAACAATCAAAGTAATTTGGTCCAGAAGCACCCCACCAATATCTACAACCAATTTTACTTAATGCAGCTTGAGCAATCTTATATCCGACATCTGCATTTCCAGAGTTGCCTTTAACAGCACTACCTCCAGAATCTGAAGAAGGAATAACTCTCATCATTTCTTCAAGAGTATCATTTATTTCTTTTTGAGCAGCAGATATTTCTTTTTGTTCTTGTTGTTGAGCAGCTAATTCATTTTGTTGTTGCTGTTTTAAAGTTGTAAGTTGTTCTTTTAAAGCAACAGATTTTTCTTTTAAAGCAGCAGCATTTTCTTTTTGTGTTTCAAGATTTGCTTTAGCACTAACTAAAGTTGCTTTTTGTTCATCTAACTCTTTTTTCTTTTCAGTTAATTCTTCGATTAACTCTTTTTCATAAGACGTTATATCATTTACACTTGTAATTCTAGAAAAGAAATCAGAGAAGTCACTAGCACCAAATAGAAATTGAATAAAGATATTTGAATTATATGAAGATTGCATTGCATATAATCTTTCTTTCATCTGTTCATCTTTAGTCGTAATTTCATTTTCAATATTAGTAATTGATGTTTCTAAATAATTAATTTCTTTTTCTTTAGCAGCTATTTGATTATTAATAGTTGTAATTTTGCTATTAATAGAAGAAATTTCAGCTTCAACTTCTGAAATACTATCACTAGTTTTTGAAATAGTTTCTTTACTTTCACTTATTTCACTTTTCAATTCAGAATTTTTTTTCTTTAAATATGTATTAAATTCTTTACAAGTTGTTTTTTGCGATTTCGCAAGAGTACTTGAAGAACATATTTTAATATATTTATCTTCTTGACCACTAAAGTCAGTAGCATAAGCATCATTAGGTGTAATAAAAGTGGCAGTTAAACATAGAGCCAGTATACTTAATAAAATTTTCTTCATTCAATCATCTCCTCCTATAGCATTATAACATAATTTTAACTTATATAAATAACAAATTTTAACATAATTAAAGATAAGTTGATTTATTACGATAAATAATAAAAAAATATAGATTAGGTAAATGTAATAACAATTCTATAAAATTAACATAATATAATGATGGAGGTGGAATAATGACAACAGATGGTATTGATGTATCGCAATATCAAGGTACGATAGATTGGGAAAAAGTTAAAGATCATATTGATTTTGTTATTATTCGATGTGGTTATGGACAAAATATTGAAGGACAAGATGATAGAATGTTTAAAAGAAATGCTGATGAATGTACAAGATTAAAAATACCTTTTGGTGTATATCTATATTCTTATGCAACCAATGAAGCAGAAGCTAGATCAGAAGCAGATCATGCAATGAGATTAATTAAAGATTATCAAATGGAATTTCCAATTTATTATGATTTAGAAGATCCTAAAATAGGTAGGTTATCAAATGAGCAAATTACAAAGAATGCTATAGCATTTTGTACAAGACTAGAGGAAAATAATTATTTTCCTGGAATATATGCAAATTTATTTTGGTGGAGAACAAAATTAACTGATCCTTCTTTAGACAAATATACAAAATGGATTGCATATTATTCGGATCAATTAGAAAATAATGGAGTATATGATATGTGGCAATATTCTCAAACAGGATTTGTTGAAGGAATAGAAAGCTATGTAGATTTAGATTATTGTTATAGAGATTTTGCAACTGAAATAAAAGAGAGAGGATTAAATAATTTTAATAAAGTAATCATGGAACCACAAGAATATAAAGTAGGGGATCATGTATCGTTTAATCATGTATATATTTCTTCAGATAGTACTATGCCTTTAATTCCATATATGAATGAAGGAACAATTACAAGAATTCAGCCAGGAGCAAGAAATCCTTATTTAATTGGCAATGGATTAGGCTGGGTAAATAATGAAAGTATTAATAATACTGTAAAGTATTTATCAAATCCTAATTATATAGGTGATTCTATTGTTAATGCTTTAGTGGAAATAGGGGTAGATGCTTCTTTTGAAAACAGAAGAAGAAT
>CAZHBQ010000109.1:0-4247 GCA_964530785.1 uncultured Methanobacteriaceae archaeon
TTTTTTGTTTCGTACATTTCATGTACTCAACCGACTAAAGTCAAAAGCATTAAAAAAAAATAAAGAATCAATTCTCATTTGAATTGATTCTTTATTTACCCATTAAAACTTCAGACTTCAAATCTCTATCATATAATTTTCTTACAGAACTTCTTGGATCAACATTATTCTTTATCACATCATAAACGCAATTAATAATTGGCAGTTCGACATTATATTTTTTGCTCAATTCATAAGCTGCATCTAAAGCATTAATTCCTTCTACAACCATTCCCACCTTTTTAATAGATTCATCAACGCTTAAACCTTGTCCAATATAAATACCACATTTATTATTTCGGCTATGCATACTCGTACATGTCACAACTAAGTCACCTATACCTGCTAAACCATAAAATGTATGAATAGAACAGTTCATTGCTATTCCTAATTTAGCCATTTCATGTATTCCTCTAGTAACTAATGCTGCTACAGCATTATCTCCAAATCCTAATCCTCTAGAAATACCTGCTGAAAGAGCAATAATATTTTTTAAAGCACCACAAAGTTCTACACCTTTTATATCATTATTTGTATATACACGCATATAATCAGAAGTAAATACTCTTTGTACTTTTTTTGCAATATATTCGTCAGTTGATGAACTAACAATAGTTGAAGGCATTCCAACTGATACTTCCTCTGCATGTGTAGGTCCTGATAATGCAACTATATGAGAATAATCAAATTTTATTTCTTTATTAATTTCTTCATATATTATTTCAGACATCATTTTCAATGTATCTGATTCTATTCCTTTAGCAACATCTACAATAATTTGATTGCAATTAATATATCTTGCCATCTTACGAGATGTAGATCTTACAAATACAGAAGGCACAGCCATAACAATAAATTCACTGCTTTCAATTGCAATTTCTAATGATTTAGTTAATTGTATATCATCTAATACTGTAACATCTTTTAAATGGGGATGTTTTTTATGTTCTTTAATATAATCTATTTCTTCTGCTAATGCAGACCAAACAGTAACATTATGATTGACACTTAACATATTTGCTAAAGCAATTCCCCATGTTCCAGCACCAATAATAGATATTTTAGCCATATATTTTTTCCTCCTTATATACTCAATAAAAAATCTACGATGTCCTTACTAGCGTTTTCAGTATGCTTAATATATTTATCTCTAAATTGATAAAGTTTTGAATAATCATATTCTTTTTCTATAGCATTCATTATATCCATGAAATTTGCTGATTTAATTCCTGGCAATTCATTGTAATAATCTATATTCAATCCCCTTTTACCTATATATTCATCATAATCAAAACAATAAAAATATAAAGGTAAATTCATAATAGCAGCTTCATAAATAATACAAGAATAATCACTTATTACATAATCAGCAATAAATAACATATCAAACGAAGAAAACTCATCACAAGTATAAACATTATTCATACTTATTTCTAATTTTGATAAAGGATGTGCTTTAATTATAAGATTATAATTTGTATTTAAACTTTTATAAATTTGATTTACTGCTAAAATAAAAGATTCTTCATTTTTTCTAAAAGTGGGAACATATACAATATTAGGCTTTTTATTTAAAATAGGATATTTATCATATATTTTTCTTTTAATGTTTTTCTTATAATCATCACTCTGCAATAAATCAACTCTTGGTAAAGGATATATTTGTAAAATATCTTTATTACAGCCAAATCCTTCTGCTAAATATTGACGATATCCTTCCCCAGCACATAAAACATAATCATAATTTTGATGCATTTTCATTAATCTAGCTAGTTGTCCATTAGTACCTTCTGAAAGATCTAAAATTTGATATCCAAATTTCTTCATAGTTCCCATGGAATGCCACATTTGTACAATTTTCAAATTTTTCTTATGTTTTAATAAACTTATGACAATACAATATGTATCCAAAATAACAATTTTAGATGTAGATATATAATACATTTGTACTAACATATGAAAAATATATTTAATCTTATTAAAAATAGTAGAATTATATCCCTCATCTAATGTTTTACATAAAAAAACTGATTCAATCCCTAAATTTCTTCTATCTATTTCTTCTTTTAAAAGTATAAAATCTATAGAAGGTTCATTGGATTGCCTGCTTATATATATAAATCTGTTTTTTGTTGGAAAAAATTTTATAAAAAAGTATATAATATTCAAAATAATTATTCCTATTTTTACAATAATCGTTATAATCATTTGTTTCATAAAGTTTTATAAAAAAGGGACTGCTCCCTTTTTATATCCTTCCTTCTGCTTTTTCAATTTCTAAATATTTTAATGTTCTACTAAATCCATCTAATACAGAATATTTAGGTTTCCATCCAATAGACTGAAGCTTATCGCTATTTAAAATTCCTAATGTAAATGGAGAAACACCTTTTAAAGCATCTTCTGGTATATCCATAACTATTTTAAGATTATCTTCTGGATTAATTTTAACAATAGTTTCAGCTAATTCTTTAATAGAAACTTTATTATTAGAATCACCAATATTGTATACAATATCCTCAGAATCCAACAAAATTCTAAATAAGGCAGCTACTGCATCAGCTACATATGTATATGTTCTTATAGCAGCACCTGTACTTTTCATGATGATATCTTCTTTATTTAAAGCATTCTTTAAAAAATCAGCCTGAACTCTTCCATCATAAATAGACATACCAGGCCCGTAAGTATGTGCTAATCTAGCAATCTTTGTATTTAATCCAAATTGTTCTTTATAACATACGCACATTGTTTCTGCACATTTCTTTCCCTCAGGATAACATGCTCGAGCTGTTAAATGATCAACTGCTCCATATGTATTTTCATAAAATTGTTCTTGGTTATCATATGGCTGTCCATAAATTTCTCTTGAAGAAATAAAAATAAATCCTTTTGCATTACTTTTTTGAGCAATTTGTAAAGCATTCCATGTACCCAGGGCATTTGCAGCCACTGTTCCTACTGGATTATTTTTCATAATCAACGGAGAAGCTGGAGATGCTGCGTGTAATACCCAATCAATTTTATCATCAATTTGAAACGGCTCTGAAACATCCTGATAAACAATTTTCATATTTGGATGATTGACAAAAAATGGATCAACTCTGTTATCATTCATTTCTAATCCTACTACATGAATATTATATCCTTTTTCATCATTCAAATATAAACATACTCTTGTAAAATATGATCCCATCATTCCCTTAAATCCAGTTACTAGTACAGTAGAATCTTTTAATTTTTCCCAAGAAATATCATCTTTTACAATATTTTCTATATCCTCTTTTAAAATTAAATTCATATAATCCTCCTATAATCCTAAAATCTGTTCATTTTCTTTATATTGTAATAAAGCTCTTAAAATATAAAAATCCTCAGGTGTTGTTACTTTTATATTTCCTCTATTACCTTTTACAATATAAATTTCCTTTCCCATTTTTCTAAGTAAAGAACAAGAATCAACAATATCAATATACTCTGGATTGCTTTTTCTAGTCTTTATATGTGCATCAATAATTTCACCTAAATAAAAACTTTGAGGTGCTTGAGCTGTATATGCAATATCTCTAGATGGTACTTGTTCTATTTTTTCCCCATTCTCACTTAATATTACTGTTTCATAACATGAAGTACAAGTTATACCAGACCCATATTTTTTTACACTTTCGATATTGGCTTTAATGACTTCTTCTGAAAGGAAAGGACGTACTCCATCATGAATTAACACTATTGAGTCATCATCGTTTTCCTCTTTAGCTTTAGATAAAGCATTAAATATTGAATCTTGGCTTGTATTCCCTCCAGGTACAATACCTTTGACTTTCGTAATTTGATATTTCTCAACCTCTCTTGATGTTTGATCTATATATTCCTCTTTACACGCAATATATATTTTATCAATACTAGGTGAATTTTGAAAATTATCTAAAGTATGTATTAGAATAGGTTTGCCATTTATTTGTAAAAATTGTTTCGGTAATCCAGCACCCATTCTTGTCCCTGTTCCACCAGCAAAAATTATTGCAATATTTGACATATTAAGTCCTCCTTAACTATTTAATCTATTACTATAATACCAAATAAATAATACATATTCAAAGAAAATATTTTATTCTTAATATTTTTTAAAGATATTTTAAAATTTATATAAAACAATAACATTCTTTTAATATCCATAAACATTATGCAAAGAAAATTGTAAGATAAAT
>CAZHBQ010000110.1:0-4199 GCA_964530785.1 uncultured Methanobacteriaceae archaeon
GAAACTGATTTAGATAACAAAGTAGTAACAAGCAAC
The DNA here is from genome assembly GCA_964530785.1 of uncultured Methanobacteriaceae archaeon. Taxonomy (GTDB): domain Archaea; phylum Methanobacteriota; class Methanobacteria; order Methanobacteriales; family Methanobacteriaceae; genus Methanosphaera. The sequence goes on from CAZHBQ010000110.1 coordinate 37, forward strand.
TTTTGTAATGATGTTAGTGATAGTTACAAAGCAGCCAAAACAAGACTATATACAAACAAATCACCAATTTTCTCATGTCCAAACGGAGCTAATATAATAAGTAGTAAAGCAGGATTAATAAGTGCAGATGAATTGATGTATGCAGGTGTCTTAGTTTGGGCTGATGTGGCAAACAACACAACATATATGAACAACAATACATTTTTCTGGACTATTACGCCGAGCTTGTCTTCCCGCACTTTCATCTGGGACGCTTCCGCCTTGTCCTTGGACTACGCTGGCAGCGTTATCTCTTACGTCGCCGGGGCGGGTCGCCCAGTTATAAATCTAAAATCTGATGTATCTGTCAGCTTAGGATCTGGGACAAGTACTGATCCATATGTGATAAACTAATTTAATTATGAGATAAATATTTTCAAAAGTGTATAAAATAAAAAATTTTATTTTATACACTTTTTATTTTATTTTACAAATCTATAGCTATAGCAAATTTATAAAAATTTTCACGAATTTTGTAAATTGTGGAAAACTTTTTCTTGACCTGGGGGGGGTTTATTATATACTTATTATATAAAATGTGGATAACATTGGAAGGAGTATATAATGGAAGAAAAAGTAAAAAGTGAAAATAACAGTAAAGAAAGAAAAATAATAATGTCAATGAGAGAATTGGACAGTTTTGTACCAATTCCATATTAACATTTACAATAATCAATATAAATAACATGGGATGTGATATTATATGAAGAATAAAATAATTGCTATTTGTTTTATATTATTTGTTTTATTGATACCGATAAGAATATATGCAGATACCTGTTCTAGTGATATAACAAATAAAATTTATAATCAAATTCAAAATATAAAATATGATGTAGTACATAATGGAAATAATTCTTACACAATAAATTTTTATAATATTCCACAAGAAATAGAAATATATGATTATATTGGTGTGCAATTTAAATATAATGAACAAGGAATTTCATCACATAGTGGATACATTGGTGGATATGATTATTCTTTTAAATATGTAGTTAATAATTTAAATTGTGATTTAAATATTAAATTAAATAAAAAAATATATGTTCAAAAGTATAATTTATATGCAGATAATGAAAAATGCAAAGATGAAAAAAATAAAAACTTTGAACTTTGTAATCCAAATTATCAAGGTAATATAACCGATGAAACTTTTAACAGTGAATTGGAAAAATATAATAAGGAACAAGAAGAAATTGATAATCTTATATCTAATGAGAATATAAGTGTGGATAATAATAAATATAACAATGGGAATATAAAATTTATTATACTTTTAGGTATATTAATAGCAATAATTATTTTAGTAATATTAATTAAAAAAAGGAGAAAATTTTATGAACGAGAACATTAAAACTTTTTATTATACATTAATTATTTTATTTTTATCATTTTTTATTTTACCAGAGATAGAAGTATCTGGCGATAATGTAACAAATGTATCAGTATCTGGGACATGTGGTAGTTCAACGATTGGTTCTAATTCTTCTGGAACTAACTATGATGATGTTGTATGTGATCATTGTAAAGGTAGAGGTAATTATCATATAAATGGTATGAATGAATGTGCCTTGGAATGTGTTGCTGATGAAATTGGGTATGTTACTCTTAATGGGACAGACTATAACTATGATAAAAAAACAGTAATTGAATATTATTATATTGCTACTAGAATAGATGCTTGGGTTGGCAGTAACGATTCATGGATTCGTGTAAGTGCTTTAGGTAATAATAAAATATGCCCGGGAGTGAATATTAGTTATACACAATATATAAATATTCCTGATGATATTCAAAATAAGTCAAATCTTAAAATAACTGCAAAAAATGTTGATTATGGAAATATTCCTGATGTCGTTGATTTTAGTGAAAGTGTAAAAGATTTTTGGCAAACATGGCAAGCTATGGATTTAACAATTTCAAGCGAGAGTACAGAAAGAGAAGGAAATTATGTAAAATTTAATGTTTCTATAGAAAATTTAAGAACAAATACACCTAAAAGTTTGGGATATAATGGTAGCTCGGAAATCGGTGTATTGTATAATCAATCAAGAGGATATCATTATTGGGTTCCAATATTAATAATATACGAATATGATAATGAAGATTATAATCCATGTGGAGATATAAAATCCATAGTTGAAAATGTTGATGAATGTTGTGATGCAAGTAAACATCCAGAATCTGCAAATTCAGAAGCATGTTGTAAATATAAATCAGAAGTTAAGCAAGGGGTTTGGCAAGATGAAATTTGTTGTTCTCCACAAGATACCGTTACATTCCCTAATGGAATAACAGTTTTCACATTTTTGCACTATGATAAGGAAAAATTTAAAAAGCTTTGCGATTCCCCTGTAATTATTCAAAATGATTGTTCAGATACTGGATTTTTCAATGCTAATAAGGGTACATGTTGTACCTCAAGTGAAGATATATTTTCAAAAAATACAAGTGTGTGTTGTAATAGTGTAAATGAGAGTCACTCATATTATAATAAATATTGCAGCACTCCAGTTCAAAATGATTGTTCAGATACTGGATTTTTCGAAGATAATAAGGATACATGTTGTACCTCAAGTGAAGATATATTTTCAAAAAATACAAATGTGTGTTGTAATAGTGTAGATGAGAGTCACTCATATTATAATAAATATTGTAAAACACCTTGTAATCCAGGGGATTCAATATGTCCTAACCCTACTATAGAGGATATTACAACTTCCTGTAAAAAAAACACTAATTATGAAATAATAACAGAATATAATGGGGGACGTTCCTCAAAAATAAAAGAGTATTATAAAATAGATACGTTATGGAGTACAACAAACTTGGAAACAAACTCAGGGCAAGGATTTGATGTAACACTTAGTATTACGGATACTATTGTTACCCCATCAAAACCAAATCGTGATAACTATGAAATCTTTAATAACAATATTGAATATTTAAAAACACAATTGAAAAACAATTCTTATAATAATGATGAGGCAATTTTAATAAATAGGGCAGATGGCCATGAATATGAAATGAAAAAGGAAAATATAAGTTATACTAATAATACTGCAGTTCAAAGTATTAAAAACGCAACTAAGGTTAATACTTGCTTAGAATATGGAACAAAAGATGATGGAACATATGGTTGTATTTTTTCGCAATCCGTTTATACAGTTTGGAATAAAAGTATTTCATTAAAATATGATTTAGTTCTTCCTGATGTATATATAGATTTAAATAATCAGTCAGTAAAATTTACCAGCACCAAAGAAACAGTTTCCAACGGTAAAAAGGTAATGACAAATGTATCACAAAGAACAGGCTATTATTATTTTGATGTAAAACTTAGAAAAGCAGGAATCCTTGATTTAACTACAACCGATGATTCAAATATATATACTTGTCAGTATTTATTAACAAATGAGATAGAAGATTCAATAACAGAATATACAGATATAGCTGAAGATCTTAATTATTATTTTAGATCTATATCATTGCAAAACCCATTTCCAAATAGATTATCAGGTCCAAATTGGTATGGATATAGTAATATTGATATTGATGAAGAAAAACAGGATAAATATATTACAAATAAAGATATAGACTATTCAAATCCAATGTATGAAATTACATTAACTTCAAATATGATTAAAGCACTTCAAAAATATAATGAACAAGTCAAAAGTTATTCTAATCAAACAATTATTCCAAATAATATTACCAATAATGAAAATAAGTTAGGTGGTACGAGCAAAATATTAAATTGTTTAGCTGATGGTAATGACTGTGACACAGATATGCAAAATCTTAAAGGTCTTGCGAAAGATAATTTAAAACTTCCTAATTCTGACATAAGGGGAGATACAACAGGAGATTTGACCACAGAAGAAAAGGAAGGTGTATAATAATGAAAGAAGCGTTTTGGGGATACTTTATAATAATAATAGGTGTTGTAGGTATTGCAGTAGTTATGTTATTCCAGGATGTAACTACTACAAATGATCAAAATTATTATTTGGTAAAAGAAGTGACAGAAGCATCAATGTTAGAGGCAGTTGATTTAAATTATTATGTGGTTCATAATAAAATTGTAATTAATAAAGAAAAATTTGTTGAAATATTTATAA
>CAZHBQ010000111.1:0-4168 GCA_964530785.1 uncultured Methanobacteriaceae archaeon
TGTTGGGAATAATATTAGCCCTGAAGTGTGTGAATCAAAAGGTGGCACACCAATAACTGATGAAGTTAGAATAAAATTATATGGAACTAATTGTAGAATGAATCCGGATATTAATTTAGATGTTCGAATATCAAAAAAATAAAATTAAAAAAATAAATAAATTTTTAGTTATAATATTTATCGGATTACTATTTTATAGTTCTAATATGATTAAACCATTAGCTGATGAGGAAAACAATGATACTGATACAAATAATGTTACAAATATAACAGAAGATACTGTAGAAGATGATAGAACAAACAATTCTGATGTTAATAAAAAACTCGATATTGATTTGTCCAATATAAATATTGATGATACCTTTAAATCATATGATAATAATGAATATAAAATTTCGCAAGTAAATATGTCCATAATAAATATTAATAGTGAAAAAACTGATATCTATAATTTTGAAATATACACAAAAGTAAATGATGAGGGCACATGGAGAAAATTCGTAAAATTAGATGACCTATGTAAAGATAAGAATGTATGTGAATTAGTGGATGATAAAACAGATATTGTTTTAAAAAGAACAAGCCCATTAAATGGTAAAATAGTAGATAGTAATTCAAAAAAGCTTGATACTTATTATAGAACCGTATATGATGGAGAAAAGAAACAATTTCAATCAGTATTAGTAATTGGGGAAAAATTCTATAAATTTAATTTTGATGCTGATGAAGATAGTAAATTTAACGAAGAAGGTATTTTAACTTCTGATGTTGAAACTTTAACTGACAAAAATGGCGATTTATATGTGTCCTTAAGATTTGTTACTGAAGCTTTAGGAGCAGAAGTTAAATGGACTGCTGCAAAAGATGATGAATCAAACGATACAGTTGATATAAATTTTTATGATAATGAAAGCTATTGTAAAAATATCATTACATCCTTTAGTGATACATGTAATGATATAAGTGATAGTGAACTTGATAAAATAGAAAAATGTGATAGTAATGATACTAAATGTGAAAGCGAAAGATGTAAAGAATATATCAAAAATAATTTAAATGATAGCTCTTTAGATAATTTATCATTAAAAATAGATTATAACTATATAGATGAAAATAATAAAATCAAAAAATATAGTGCAAATTGGGAAAAGGAAAATATATACCAATCATCTGATAAAAATATTGATGGTTATGGAATTATATTGTATAGAAGTGTTCCATTGATAATAGATATATTTAATGGAGTAGATAATGATGAATGTTCTACTGAGGAAACAGAATGCCTAATGGAAGGCAAAAAATACATAACAGATGAAGTTATGATTAATTTAAGTGGTAGAAGTGGACCATATTGTTCCATTGCTATTGATGAACAAATTACTACTTCTGCATCAAGATAAGTTATTGACTATTTATAAATAATTGGTATAATATAAATAGAGAATAAAGGGAAGATAAATAGATAGAGGGAGTGTAAAAATGAAAAAATTAAAAGCATTAAAGAAAATATCAGTATTTTTATTATCTATATCAATGCTATTTGGTTATGTATCTCCTGTATTAGCAGCAAATGATGATGCTAATACTGAAGAAAACGATACTACTGAAGAAATAACTGATACTGATGATACAAACGAAACAACAAATGATGACAACGAGGATAGTGAAACAGAAGAAGATAGCGCTGCTGAAGCTCAAAATGCAGTAGATGTTGATTTTAGTACTCTAGAAATTGGAGATCAATTTAAAGATTATGAAGGTATAACATATACTGTTGATGATTTATCAGCAAATATATATGTTGGTACTGGAGATAATCGAAAATTATATCCAAGTGGTAGTTCAGAAATACCAAATTTTGAAATTACATATACAAAAGATGATGTAACTACTTGGAGAAAATATGTTAAACTAGTAGACTTATGTAGTATTACAAAAAATGATGGAAAACATATATGTGAAATAATGGATGCTACAGATATGAAAAATGGAGAATTCTATTTAAAAAGAATATATGCACAAAAAATAGAAGAATCTGTATATGATGAGGATAATAAAAAAGGGTCATCTAGGGAAATTAGCTTATATTATAAATCATATCATAATGTTGGTACAAAAAGATTTGATGCAATCCTACAACTTGTAAATGGTGAAAGTGAAGATGATGATGATATAATTGATACATATACATATTCTGCTGATGATATAACTTCAACCGAAGGAAAATGGTCAGAGGAAGATGATACAAGTGTTTTATCAACTGATATTGAAACATTAATAGATAATAATGGTGTAGTATATGTTTCTTTAAGATTCGTTTCAGAATCATTAGGTGCAGAAGTTAAATGGGTTTCTGAAAAGGATAGTGAGGATGGAACAGATGATGATGTATATATTCAATTTTATGATGATAAAGAGTATTGTAAAGATATAGAATATACATTTACAAATAATGGCATAGAAACTGATCCCGCTGATGTTGAAAAATCATTATATATGAAAGAAACTGTAATGCAAAATATTTCATTAGATGGTACGTATACATATACTGATGATAATGGCAATAATGTAAGTTCAAATATTGATTGGAAAAAGGTATATATATTGTTAACTCCTGCAACTGATTATCCTGAAGGGTTCTTTGATGATAATTTAGCTTTAAGAAATAGGATACTATGGATTGATGAGGGAGAAGATAATTATTTATGGGTTAAGAGTTATGTATATGGTAAATATAATTCGGGTACATGTGGAACAGATGAAATTACATATAATTGTGATTTAGGTGAAGATGTAACTATAACTGGTATTATATTATACAAAGGTGTTCCAATACCAATTGATTTATTTAATATTAATGATGAAAAATGCACAAATACATCAAATGACTAAGAATTATAATAATTAATTCTTAGCTTTTTATCTAATGTAAACCATATGAATAATTAATAAAAAATTGTAAATAATAATTGTAAAATTAAGATTTATGTGATATAGTAATTATGAAAATAGAAAGTAGGTAAAAATATGAAAAAAACTTTAAAACTAATATTATCAATAATATTAGCTGGAACATTTTCAATAAATTATGTATCGGCTGCAATAGATGCAAATAATTTTGAAGATATAGGTGACACTGTTAATACTGTTTCAACAAATAGTATGGGATATTATATTTCAAATAAATTTGTTTGTTATGCATGTGGATTTTATGGCCAATATGGTACAACTAGTCAATCTGGATGGCAATCAACAAATTATGTTTCTAGTGGTATAGGAATATATTTTAACAATAGTAACTCCTGGGAGACTGGATCTTTTGCAGGTTCAAAAACAAACAGTAATTTTAATGGCGAATATCCACTTTCTTCATTTTTTATTGCTGCATACACCGGTGATAATTTAAGTACCTTATCAGAAGCTGAAGCTAAAAATATTGATACACATTTACTGACTGCTAGTAACGGAACACTTGTTACGAATAGTAGTTCTGATGTTAACTTTACTATCAAAGTTAGTGCAACAGTTCCTGAAAATAAAAATTATGTTAAATTAACTTACTATGTAAAAAATAATGATTCTGATACTTCTTCTACTGAAACTATAAACATTGCAACATTTAATGATATTTTCCTTGGTACGCCTATTGATAGCAGTTCATTGTCAAATGCTTGTAAAGATAATGCCTCTATTTCTAGTATTAATGATATCTCTAATATTACGAATGGATTTAAAGCAAAAACAAGTGAAAAATATATGTATGTAGTCTTAGAAGAAAATACTGATTTATTATCAAATGGTGGTGGTAATTTTAATTATTGGGTTGGAACTACATCAGAAATTAATGATGCTGGTGATGACTACGAACATCCTACATCACTTATCACTAATTTATTTAGTTCTCGACCAGATAATTATGCTAAAGCTTATTCAGATAGTGCATTTTCGTATTCATGGAGTAAAGCAATGGCTGGTCAAGAAGAAACTACATTCTCAACTTTAATTGGATTAGGAAATTTAGAGGATGTTGATATTACAATCGAAAAATTTAGCCCAAATTATGATAGTGATAATAAGCAATTTGATATAAAAACTGATAACAAAGAAGTTTATATTGGTGGTACTATAACTGATAAATGTGGTATGGGTACTTGTACTTATACAATAA
>CAZHBQ010000112.1:0-441 GCA_964530785.1 uncultured Methanobacteriaceae archaeon
CTTTGCTTTTTTCAATAAATCCACTATCAATCAACTTTGTCGTGTGCGTTGTCATATTCCCATTTGTACATTGACATATTTTCTTTAATTGATTAAATGTTAAATCACTGACACTTAAACTTGCAATCATTTGAATCCTAATTTTAGATTCAAACATTTTAGATGTATCAAGAATATTTTTGTTCATGCTTTTTTATTATAAATATTATCAATGTAAAAACTAAAACAGGTATGACAGAGAACATATTAAGAAAATCAATTAAAGTCACCATATTTACCAGTAATAAATTAACAACAGTTGTATTAAAAGCAACAGACTTAATAAAGATAAAACATATCATATAGACAAGAAGAATAACATTTAAATATATAAATAATCTATTATGAAAATATTTATATATTTGAAAAATTGCTAAAGAAATAATAAGTAAATCAAGTGGT
>CAZHBQ010000112.1:451-4153 GCA_964530785.1 uncultured Methanobacteriaceae archaeon
ATAATACAAGCAATATATCGGCATTTATATAGTATGACAATATAGTATACATTTTAATTAATGATAATAAAATAATATATACAGAAAAACTTAATAAAAATTCTTTTTCTTTGACAGTCATATTGATTTTCTTTAAAAAGATAAAGTATATCGTTACAGGTGTTAGAAGAAATAATATATTAGAAATTCTGTAAATTGAATAATATGTTTCAGTTCCATAAAAATTAGTTTTTAAAGAAAACATCAACATAAGAAATAATAATAAATTTGCTATAAAAAAAGAAATTACCCAATTTGTTAGAACTTTTTTAATTCCACTATTAGGCGAAGCGTCATCTAATACATATTTTGTATCACAAATAGTATTTTGAATCAATTCTAAATTTTCTTCAGCATATTTTCTCATACAAACTCACCCCATATCATCTATACTCTTATTTTAAGATTAATCTTAATTTATGTCAAATAAATATAGACAAATATGCAAAACAATGATACTTTATATTTAAAGAGTGCTCTTAATTAAATACTAAAGGAGAATATTATGAAAAAGAAATTAAAATTTTTATGCAGTACAATGCTATCATTACTTATGCTTTTTGGATTAAGTACTAATATTTTTGCATTAGAAGGAAATAACGAAATAAATCCTAATGGGATATATAGGAGAGATTGTGTGGCATATGAACCTAATTCAACTTCAAAAGTTTATACTTATAAAGAAATAGGAACTGTATCTGGGGATAATAGAAAAGGATCTAGTACTTTAACTATTAATTATAAGTATTCAACTAGTGATAGTGTATCAGCTTCTATCTCAGGTTATGCTAATGCTTCAGTGGAAGCAAATTATGTTTTAGCAAAAATGAAAGCAACAGCAGGTGTTGAAGTTACAACTACTCGTAGTTGGACAAAAGGTACATCTTCCGGTTCTAGCTATAGCATTCCAGCAGGAAAATTTGAAACTTTAACAGCTTATATTCCTGCTGTAAAAACATCAGGAAGATTAAAATATAAAGTTTATATGGATGGATATCCTGAAAGTTATTTTTATGAGTATAAAACTTTGAATACTTCTTATGCACCACAAAAAAGCTCTGTTCATTTTGTAGTTAATTCTGTTTCTAATTAGAAATAGTGATAGTGATAGTGAATTTGATGTATTTTTATTGAATTAAAGTTTAAATATGGAGAAAATAATGAGAATAAATAAAATAATATTTCTGATTTTTATGCTCACATTGTTATGTGGCTGCAATTTAAAAAATATTGAAGAAAATGATAGAAAACAAGAAAAAAAGAATGAAATCGAAGCAGCATATAAACAATTTGTTAATCGATTTTCAAAAGATTATCCGGATTTTAAACTTATAGATTTACAAAAAGGAACGAGTGAAAATTATCCCATCTTATTGGTTGCTGTGGGTGAAAATAAAAACGATCAAACTTCATCAACATTATTTATAGTAGATGATGATGGTGTAGGAGAAGTTATGCTTGCTTCAGATAATAAAGGACTATATAGAAAAGAAGAAGGCATAGTTTTAGATAAAAATGTTATATTAATATCTTTAAATGTAATTGATTCTAATCAAAATGAAGAAATACACGATTTCAAGATTACAGTAACAAAGCAGAATAATCAAGAATCATCTAATACTTTATATTCATCTGAAGAAACTATTCGTAATAAATAGAAATAATCAATCATATGTATAGTGTAATATATCTGTTCATAATACAAAACAATATTTATTATTTTATACTATTAATTTTTCATAAAAAAGAAATTTTGAAAGAAAAAACTGTTTATGCAAAAATAGTAATCTAATTAAGTTAGCAAATTTATATAATTGAGTAAATGTAAACAATTTTTATTAAAAATCCATAATGAATAACAAAGCTTAAAAAGCTCTATCAACGTAAAAAATGTACGAAATAAATCGTACATTTTTTGATATACTTTTTTAATACATTCCTTGTGGCATAACTGGTGCTTTTTCTTCTTCAATTGAAGCAACACCAGCTTCTGTGGTGATAAATAAAGCAGAAATACTTGCTGCATTAAGTAAAGCATTTCTTGTTACCTTTGTTGGATCAATAATGCCTTTTTCAAACATATCTACCCATTGACCATCTTTAGCATCAAAACCTCTACCTAATTTTTCTTTCATTTGCTGTTCAACAATTTCATCACTATTAAATCCTGCATTTTCTGCAATTTGCCCCATTGGTGCTAACAATGAATCTAACACAACTTTAATACCTTTTTGAATATCAACATTATCACTCTTTAATTGATTCTTTAAAGATGTATAAGCATTAACTAGAGTAGAACCACCACCCATAACAATGCCTTCTAATACTGCTGCTTTTGTAGCATTTAAAGCATCTTCAATTCTAAGTTTCTTTTCTTTAACTTCTGATTCAGTAGCACCACCAACTTTAATAACAGCAACACCATTAGATAATTTTCCTAATCTTTCCGCAAAATTCTTCTTATTATATTCTTCTTTTACATTATCCATCTGTTTTGTAATTTCCGCAATTCTATCATTGATAGCTTCTTTTGTACCAACACCACCGATCATAGTTGTATGATCTTTAGTTATATGAATTTTCTTTGCTGATCCTAAATCATCTAATGTAAGATCTTTTAATTCCATTTGAATATCTTTATTAATGAATTTAGCGTTTGTTAAAATCGCAATATCTTGTAAAATATCTTTTTGATTATCACCAAAACCGGGAGCTTTAGTAGCGACAACATTAAATGTTCCTCTTAATTTATTAACAACAATCGTAGAAATAACTTCTTGTTCAAAATCATCAGCAATTAATAATAATGGTTTATTTGATTGCATAACTTGTTCTAATATAGGTAAAATTTCTTGAATTGTATTAATTTTATGATTTGTAATTAAAATCAAAGGATTTTCTAAATCAATTGTCATTTTTTCTCTATCAGACACCATATATGGTGATACATAACCTTTATCATATTGCATACCTTCAGCAACTTCTAATTCAGTATCAAAACCATTTGATTCATCAACACTGATAATACCATTTCTACCTACTTTTTCCATAGCATTTGCAATATATTTACCTATTGTCTTATCCCCTGAAGAAATAGTAGCAACATTTTCAATATCCTCACTTGTTTCAATCTTTTTAGAATGTTCTAATATATAATTTGCTACTTCTTGACTTGCAAGATTTATACCTTCCTTCATCAATACAGGATTAGCACCCTTTTCAACTGCTTTTAAACCATTTTGAATCATAGTCTGTGCTAAAATTGTTGCTGTCGTTGTTCCATCACCAGCAATATCATTTGTTTTATTAGCAACTTCATAAACTAATTTAGCACCCATATTTTCAAATTTATCTTCCAATTCAATTTCTTTAGCAATAGATACTCCATCATTTGTAATAAGTGGTGAACCATATCCTTTATCTAAAACAACATTTCTACCTTTAGGTCCAATAGTCACTTTAACAGCATCTGCTAAAGTATTAACTCCTTTCAACATAGAAGTTCTCACATCTTTAGAAAAACGTATTTCTTTACTCATAAATTCATTCCTCCTATTCAATAATAGCTAAAATATCTTTTTCATCTAAAATCATATATTCTTCATCATTCTGTTTAAAATTTGTTCCTGCATATTCTTTAAAAATAACTACAGAATCAACGCT
>CAZHBQ010000113.1:0-4113 GCA_964530785.1 uncultured Methanobacteriaceae archaeon
ATAATAAGATAAAGATGATTGGTAAAATTGTAGATATTTTATGATAGAGTTTCATATGGGTCATATCATATTGTTTCTTTTCTTTAATAGCTTGTGATAGCTTTGATATTCCTTTATATTTTATAAAGCATCTTAGCATTATAGATAATGTAAAGAATAATAAGCTTGTATAGAATAGTATTTTACCATTCGTTAAGAGATGATATATTTTTAATGGTATAATGAAGAGCATGAATATAAAAAAAACAAATATCATTGATAAATAGAATTGTAATGTTCTATTGGATTTTTTCTTTTTTGATAGAGTATTAATTAATTCTTGTTTAGCTTTGATTGGATGATCTCCTATAAATACTAATATATCTTTAAAATGCGATATGAGTTGATAATCTCTTTCTAAATAGTAATCTATATATCTTAATTTTTCTGTTTCTTTATTAGACATGGATTTTTCATCTGTTGTAAAAACGTCAACTAGGTAATAGACTGGATGATCTGTTTTTTTGAATCTTGTGAATGTTGAAATACTTTTTGTATAGTAACCTTTTGATCCAAGGTCATTGAGTTTTTCTTGTAATAATAAATATTCATGTATATCATAATGTAAAAATTGAATCATATTTATCCCACCTTTTAAGAATTATAGCATTATAAGCTACAATTGTCTAATCAACTTTTACTGGAAATGCTTACAAAATTCTTGTTTATATGTAAATTTTATATTAAAATAATGTTAAGGTTTAATTAGGAGGGTAATTATATGAGTGTAATTACAATATTCTCTCTAGCAGGTGGTTTAGGATTATTCTTATATGGTATGAGCCTTATGAGTGATGGTTTAACGAATGTTGCTGGAGCAAAGTTGCGTAATGTTCTGGAAAAATTAACATCTAATGTTGTTTTGGGAACATTAGTAGGAACATTATTTACAGCAGTTATTCAATCATCTTCAGCAACTACTGCATTAGTTGTAAGCTTTGTAAATGCAGAGCTTATGGATTTGTATCAAGCTGCTGGAATTATTATGGGAGCAAACATTGGTACAACTGCTACAGGGCTATTAATGACAATTAATTTATCAGAGATAGCACCTTTGATTATATTTGTTGGTGTTGTTATGGTGCAATTTATAAAAAAGCAAAATATTCAAAATATTGGTCAAATCATATTAGGTTTTGGTGTTTTATTTTTTGGATTGAGTACAATGTCACAATCTATGGCTGTTTTAAAAGATTCAGCAATTGTAGTTGATACATTAACATCATTATCTAATCCTATTTTAGCAGTATTCATTGGTATAATTGTAACTGCTGTTTTGCAGAGTGCTTCTGCAATGGTTGGTATTTTGATTGTATTAGCTTCTCAAGGTTTGGTTTCTTTGGAAATATCTTTTTATTTGACACTAGGATGTAATATTGGTTGTTGCGTTTCTGCTATTTTAGCATCTTTAGGAGGAAGTATTGATGCTAAGAGAGCTGCTGGTATTCATTTAACGATCAATATCATAGGGACTATTGTGATGGGTACTTTACTAGCACTTTTTATGCCTCAGATGTTATATTTTATTACCCATATTACAGGTTCTTATAATGCAACTGGAGCTGCTTTAACAAGTGCTTTGGGTAAAGATGTTGCTTATTCTAATACGATATTTAAAGTATTTCAAATCTTGATTTGTTTGCCATTTTATAAACAAATCGTTAAATTACAGACTATTATATTAAAAGACCAAAAAGAAGGAACAGAAGAATTTGGGTTACAATATATTGAAAAAGGTGCCTTTTCTTCTGCAACTGCAATCCCACAAGTTGTTAATGAAGTTGAGAGAATGTTTAGTATTTCTTTAGAAAACTTTAATTTATCAGTTAATTCATTGTTAGAAGTCGATACGAGTACATATGAAGAAATTAAAGAGAATGAGAACCATATTGATTATTTAAATCATGCGATTTTTGATTATCTTACATTTGCAAATCAAGCTAATTTACCTGAAGAAGATACAATGATGATTGGACCTTTATTTCATGTTATTTCAGATATTGAAAGAATTGGCGATCACGCATCTTCGATTTCAAATATGACAATAAAATGTGCAGAAAAGAATATTAAGTTTACTGATGATCATAAGACAAAGATTAGAGAATTGTTGACACTCGTAAATTCTGAATTAGAGTTTAGTATTGATATGTTCTCTAAGAAAACATTGGAACATTTAAGTGATATTTTAAAGTTGGAAGATATCATTGATAAAAAAGAAAAAGAGTTACAGCATGAGTATTTATTAAATATGAAAAATAAAAAGACTCGTCCTAGAGCTGGTATGCTGTATTCTGATTTGGCTGCTAATCTTGAAAGAGTGGCTGATCATGGGACAAATATTGCTTTCTCTATTTTAAATGATGATAGTGAAGAAATTAGTAGATTATTAGAAGAAGAACATGTAGATGCAGCAGATTATATATTATAAAGATGGACTTTTCGTTCATCTTTTCTTTATAATTATTTTTTAATATGGTATACTATTTTTGGTGATGAAAATGACAATTACATTATTATGTGTTATAAGTGGATTATGTTGTATTGGTTTAGGTGTTTATTTTTTACATACCATCTTTAATTTAGATGATTTGAAGAAAGAATTGAATCAATATAAAGAAGAATTATATCAATCATCTAAGATGATTGATGAAGTAAATGATAAAATAGATCAATATGATAAAACGATTCAAAGAGTATATAATTTTTCAAATAAAATATTAGAATTTAGAAGTTATAAGAGATAATTTAAGGGTAATCTAAAATAATGTAAAGTATGTAAACTTTGTTCTTTGGATTATCATAGGGTATTTGTTGTCCCATAAACTGTGAAGATGGACAAGAGGGACATTCCCTACTGTTGCTTTTTTATAATACAGTATGGAATAATCATGATTATATTTTAAAATCGTTAGATTTTAAATTCATCTAAAATGGAATATTATTTTCTAAAACATTAAATTTTTATTTTTTGAATGATGTTTTTTTAGGTTTTCTATATTCATATTACATATGCTATGCTTTCAAGCATTCGTTTTTATTTGTTATTCTTGACTTATAAGATCTTTTAACATTCATTTGTATATTTTTAAAATGTCCTTAGAGGTACATTTTTTTATATACTTTTTTTTAGATTAAGCATAGAATTCAACTTTTGTTAAGAAAAACAAATACTTTGTGTATAATTCTTTAATTATATTTTTTGTAAGCAAAATATGTGGATAAACAAATATGATTACTTTTTTTATAAAAGATGTCACTTATGTTAAAAAAATGTATTTTATGCCTTAATTTAATTTATATTTATTATATTTGATATATTGTAATAGTCTAAAGCTTATAAATAGAAAGATAATTATGATATGAATAAGAACATAAAGTTTTAGACATTAAGTATTAAGATATGTATAACTTAAAAAAATTAAGATAGGAGAAAAATATGGAAAAGAGTAGAAATTTGTTTAATGAAGTATTTGAAGAAATTGATATTTCACAGGTAGAAAATTGTTCTGGTTCAGGGTTAACAGAAGGTGATATTGAAACGATTGCACCTAGAGGTGTAGATGTTTGTGAGTGGTTATTATATTGTTGTATACATGATATAGTTATTGGTACTTGTGGTGGTGGAGCAAGTACAGATGCATGTGTGGCATATTCACAAATTTGTGGTTAAAAATAAATTAAATAATAATATTTTAATTACCCATCAACAGGTAGAGAAAATTACAAAATGAATTTTCTGCTGAATATAACTAAAATTGTAGTTTTTTTATTTTGGTTAGTTACTTGTGAATTGTGGGTATTCAAGAATAATATTAATTTATACTAATTCTTGGTTATACATATCTTATATTATTGGAGGAAATTTAATTATGTTATATTCAAAAAATCACATACATCAAACAAATTCTGATGATTGTGGAATTGCATGTATTGCTATGATACTAAATAATCATGGTTACAAAATTAGTTATTCTCATCTTTATAATAAATTAAATACTGAATTAAAAGGATTAGATTTAAAGAGTATGATTGGTTTTTTTAAGGAATTGAATATTAATTCAAAAATATATTATA
>CAZHBQ010000114.1:0-4051 GCA_964530785.1 uncultured Methanobacteriaceae archaeon
TGAAAGTGGCGATAGTATTCTTTCTTTTTATTTAAACTTGATTTAAATAAAAAGGTAACACTATCACTTACAATAGTTTGTGATATGTTGCTAATTGGGGTATCAAAAGGGGTAAAATACCTTTGCCCACTGATATTGGCTTGCCAATATCGTAGTGGGTTACTATCTTGTATAAACGATAGTAAAAAACAGAAATCCGTTAGTTACAAAGTTTCTTTCGGATTTCTGTTTTTTATAAGGTTTTCTTTTTATCTAAATTAGGACATGTTGAGATTGCTCTTTGGGCTAATCCCCATTCATTATCATTATTATAACCTGCAACATAAACAAGATTATTTACAAACTTACAATTTAATGGTCTTCCCATTACCCACTTAAATGCTATTACACCATCATTATCAGGTTGACCAAATCGTTCAAAATACATACTAGCAATTTCTTTAGTCCAAGGCATTGGATTATATTGTGAAAATCCCATTCCAGCAGGTGTACTTGCATTATATAAAGCTGCTAAAACTTCATTTCTATCTTTATCTGAAATATCAATTACATCTGGTTCTACTTCAATATATCCATAATCAACGTCAGGTAATTCCTCTTGAGTTAAGCCTAATACTTCAGCATTATATTTTTTTCTAAATTCATGTGCAAATTCTAAAGATGTACATTGTCTAACATATTGTGGAACAAGTGCAATAAATGGAAGAGTATTTTCTCCCTCTTTTTCTGCATCTTGTAATGCAATTTTAAAAGCTAAAACTAATGTATCTACATCTATTTTATCTGGAATCATTTTTGCAAATTTATGATAAAATTCACTTTCAGAATTATATCTATTAATTGTTCCTGATGCTGATTCAAAACTTTCTTTTGCATTTTCAAAAAATAACATAACATCATCTCCTATCTTCTATTTATTAGTTGGTGGTTTTAATCTTTTTACGAATGGTTCATCCTCATCAAACGAAATTGTTTTAGATTCACTATATCTTGATAAATATTTATCATATTCAGTTTTTGTTTCTTCGTTTTCTTTTAATGCTCCGCTTTCAATAGTTCCATCATTCTTAACTAGAATATACCAACCATCACCCGAAATAATTTTAGTATAATTAGTAAAATCTAATGGTAATTCTTCCCCATTAACTTGATACCTTAATGAATTTACATTAAGTGCTACTTCATCTAAAGTATCTATATCAGTATTATTTACATCATTAATAGATACAACTCTTTTTCTAGGATCTCTATATTGAATTCCAACAACACCATATCTTGGTTCTTCAGGCATAGTTCCTGCTAATATTTGTTGTTTGTATGAATCGTAAACATACACATCATTTTCTAATGGTCGAGGCGCATCAATTTCCACATCTTTTAAATCATTAAATGTATAATCAGATTTACCAATAGTAACAGTTTTAACTTTTTGTATATCATCTTCCACTTCCTGTGAAGCATATAACATTTGGCTCGCTGCTCTCTTATATACATCAACTAATTTAATATCATCTTTATACATTCCATGATATGGACTACCAGCTTCAACGCTATCAAAACAAATAACATCACCATTACGCCATACCCAACTTTGAGTTAAAAATTGTCCCTTATAATACACAACAAAGGTTCTTCCATTTCTTGATTGCATTGAATGTTTAAGCGCTGAATAAGATATCCCTCTAACTACAAAACAACAATGTGATAAATATCCTACTGCAACAGCAAGTGGATCATCTAAATCCAATATTTTGTATGTAAAATCACCTAATTGTCCTTCTACTTTAGGAATAGATGAATAACCTCTATTTCTCGCATCTTTGCATAATCCTATAGCTTCAGATAATAAAGTTGAATCTGTTGTATTCATTTCTCTTAAAGCATGTTTAAATCCTATTTCATCTGGTTTCAAGTCAATTGGCAAATCTATATCTTCAAAATGTTTAACGATTCTTTTAACACTTAATATTCCATTACAAGATTTCTTGATTTCTTCAAAACAATTACAAAATTCTGTAAAATATCTTTCAAATTCAGGAATATCTCCTCTTATCATTCTGTTAATAACAGAATTAGGTTCTTTCATCATTCCTTTTCCAAAAAGATAACTGATTAATTCTTCATTTATATTAGAAACTCCATTTTCAGTAATAGAAATATTTTCATATTTTAAACCATCAAATAAATTTTCCATTCTATTACCTTGCATGTTAGATTCTAATAAATATTTACCTCTATCTTTTCCAAAATAACATAATAATTGTAATCCCATTCTTTCTACAAATGATAAATTATCCCGCATAGTATTAGTTCTGTTAATTGCATTTTTCCATCTTATAACAGGAGTAATATTTAATTTTGCAAGTTGCTCATCTGTTAAGAAATTAGTTATATAATCTGCATTATCAATTAATTGTCCACATTTAGATAAGTAAATTAAGCCTTTATAAGTTTTAGTCATATAAACTTTATCAAATGGCATACTTCCCTTTGCTAATCTATAAAATACACCATTTAAGGAAATATTCTCTGGATAAGTACCATCTTTTTCACATCTTCCCAACAAATCAATTGAAAATTTATTTCTTAATTCTAAGAACAAAGGATTTTGGTCATTGATAGCTCTTTCTTTTAATAATTTGCCACATGCTATGATTGCTTCAATATAATCATCAAATATTAATTTTGTTTTTCCATCTTTTCCTATATCTTTTACTAATCGTTCAAAATCTTGAATTGAATAATCTTTACTATTACATTTTTCTACAAATCTAGTAATAATTTCTGATATAGTTTCATCATTAATATACTTTGATAAATCACTATCAGAATAAGCAATATCTAAAAATTCTAAGACTACATCAGCTGTAAACCTATTACTCTGATAATGAGTTCTATTATCAAACAATGAAAGAGCTTCTTCGATACCTAGCTGATGAAATTTATTTTTAAATAATTTGAATAGATCACTATCACTTAATAATTCTGATTGTTGTTCTTCATCATCAAAATAGTAACCTCTATAATTACCTAAATACTTATATCTAGTAAATAATAGTTCAAATTTAGGAATAGAGCATTCATTTACTTTATCACTAAATAATTCAAAGAATCTATTTAAAGTATCTAATTTGCGTGATTTTAAAAGTATAAATTCTATCAAATCATCAGCTGACAGTTTCATTAATCTTTCATGTTCGCTAGATAACTTTTCAAATACCTCAATTTCATCTAGGTCTTCTAGTTCTAATAAAATGTCATCACCTATTTGATTAGGAAAATATCCCTTTAATTTTATTCTAGCTTTTTCACTTACTGAATAGTAAAAATTAGAAAACATTCCATCTTTAGAGTTTAACTTATCCCTATATTTATCAATAGCAGTTAATTGTAAATTTTCTGGTAAATTTATTATACAAGTCTCTATTAAAGATGATGGAAGTTCTTTTTGATAATTTTTAAGTAATGCCATTATACTTTGTGGATGCATCATTCCGATACATTCAATCCATATAACCATTGGATAACCTTTTATATTTTCAAATGCAGCTTTACTCCATGGAGATTTATCTTTACTCATGAAAGCTAGGCACATCAAAGCTTCTTGAAATGCCTCTTTTTTGATATGTATTTGTGTATTTGCTTTATGCGTTAATACATCTAAAACTCTTTGCTGTTCAGAAAAATTTTTAAATCCTACATTTTTTTGATAATCTTCTAGTAGTTTTGTAGCCTTCTCCATAGGTAATCTAAGTACACTATTTAATAATATTACAAATTTCATAAAACAGTAACCCCCTGAAATTGCTTTATATAATAGCACAAAGTTCTTGATTTTACAATCTAATTGACTCTTTTTCTATAGACTTATTTCAAAATCATCTTTATCATTGTTTTCATGATATTTATCATCAGTCTTTAAATAACTAGGTATATTTGCATAATCAAATAATTCATCTTCTTTTGATGTTTCTTTAGAAATATCATAAACATCATTGGAATTAAAATCATTATTGTCATAATACTCTTTTATTTCGTTCGTAGTAGCTTC
>CAZHBQ010000115.1:0-4036 GCA_964530785.1 uncultured Methanobacteriaceae archaeon
TTTTGCATTATTATAAAGTTTATAGAATTAATCATAATATTTGGAACGTTCATTGGTGGATTAATTAATCTTGTTATTGTTTCATGTGTGGAGTTAGCATGTAATGTTCCCATACCTGAATGACCTGTATTTAAAGCACTAAATAATGTGATTGCTTCTTGTGATCTTACTTCTCCTACAATAATTCTGTCTGGACGCTGTCTTAATGAATTTTTTAAAAGTAGATCCATATTAATTTCACCTTTATTTTCAATATTAGGTGGCCTAGTTTCTGTTCTAATTATATGTTCATGAGGTATTTGCATCTCAAGAGTGTCTTCAATTGAAATTATACGTTCATATGGTGGAATAAATGATGTTAATGTATTAAGTGTAGTTGTTTTTCCTGATCCTGTTCCTCCTGCAATAATAATATTTGAAGATTTAACTCCTAAACCTTCAATAACAGTCCATAAAAAACTAGCTAGATCAAGTGACATAGTATTTGTTTTTATAAGGTCAAGTATGGTATATGGATCTTTTTTGAATTTTCGTATAGTTAGTGTAGATCCATCAGCACTAACTGGGGGGATTGTTGCATTTATTCTACTTCCATCGGTGAGTCTTGCATCAAGTACTGGTGTTTGTTTATCAATTTTTCTGTGAACATTATTTGCTATTTTTTCTATAATTTGTTTTATTTCAAATTCATCTAAGTAAATATCGGTGATCATCATTCCTTTTTTTCTATGGTAAACATATACTGGTTTTTTATCACCTATAATCATTATTTCTTCTAATGTATCATCATTAAGTAATTGATCAATTTTTCCATAACTATTTATGTCTTTTAGAAGTTTATTTGTAATTTTATTATTTTTTGTTTGGCTGTTGATTATTTTTTTTATTTCATTTTCTTCTATTTTGATATTATCATCATTGACTTTTTCTTGAATAATTTTTTCTTTGATTTTTGTATATTGTATAAGTTCATTGTTTGTTAGTTCTGGTATTTTTTCTGTTTTATATATTGGAATATAATTTTTTTTATCTTTCATAACTTTTTATAATCATATTTTATTACATTTTTTATATAAAAGTATTACTTATTTTTAGAAATAGTATTTTATTATTAATTTCAAATATAATCATATGAAATGTATGTGTGATAAAAATTGTATTAAAACAAAAGAAGAAATTCTTGAAGATTATAAAACAAGATATGAATCATGTGATTGTTGTAGTAGTAAAAAAATAAAGAAATCCATACCTCTTAAGAGACAATTAAAATTAGATAAAATTGATGCAAATTATCTTAGATGTCAAAAGTGTAATAAACGTCATATTGATACTGTAATGGCTCATATATTGAAAATTATGATTTTAAATGATCAAATTTCAGATTCAGCATCAATAAGAAAAGTAGGAACTCCATTGATAACACCTGCTGTTGTACTTGATAGATCCCCATATCTTCCAAATAATTCATTAGTATTAATTACATTAAATGTAAATGAAAGTGTGGCAGATAAAATATATAATGAAGTTCCTGAAGTTAAGGCTGTAGTAAAAGGTGATATTAATAATACAGTGGGTCAATTGTCACAAGAAGTTGAAATTAATAAATATGAACTCTTAGCAGGTTGTGATGTAAGATGTGATATTCAAAATACACCAACAGTTCCTTTATGTATTTATAAACCACAAAGTGAAATTCATATTGAATATCCAAAAGAAAAATCACAAAAGATAATGGATGTTGATAAAGTTTTAGATAAATATGAAAATCCCACAGTGATTGATGCAATGTGTGGACCTGGAACTTTAGGAATATATGCTTTGACAAAAAATGCAAAAAAAGTGTTATTTAATGATATTTATGATGTTGCTGTTGAAACAACAAAAATTAATTTAGATATAAATGGAATTAGTTCTGAAAAATATGAAATAGAAAACCTAGATATTAATGATTTAGTTGAAAATATAACTCAAAAATATGATGTTGGTTTGATTGATGCTTTTCCAGGAATATCTGTTGATGGATATGTAAATGTCTTAAAAAAAATATGTGATGAAGTTATAATAATTTAAATTAGACCAATATATGTTAATATAGATGGTATAATTAAGACACCCATCAAATTACTTTTGCTTAAATCAATAGTATTTACTAAAATTCCAAGACTAATACTTGTAATATAACAAATTAAAACAAACCATATACATCCATTAGTCATAATTGTATAAATTATAATAAAAATTGAGATAAGTATAATTATAGAAATATTTAATTTTTTATAATTTAACTTTTCAATATTATCAATCAAAAAATCACCAAGTTTTATTGAAATAATACAAACAATTGAAACACTAATTAAACTAATAAATATGAAAAAGATCACATGATTAAGAGTAATATTTTCAATCAAATTACTAATATAAACACTTATAGCACTACGTGGATTATTAATTAAATAAATAGCAATTAATGAAAATAAAGTATCAGAAATGTTAATACCACTATTTGTTATAAGAAAATCTTTAGGTTTAATATTTTTATTAAAAGTTAAACTCTGAGCAATTAAAGTACCCTGAGCAGGACCAAGTCCTGGAAGTAGACCTAAAATACATCCAGAAATACTTCCTGCAAAAATTGATCTTTTAAAGGAAGAATCTATTACAATACTTTTAATATCTTCTTGTGGTGGAATTGAAGCATTATTATTGACATTATAAATTAAATTACTAACACTAAATAGTCCAGATAACATACAAAGTAATCCAAGATTACTACCCATATTACTTGTCAAAACAACAATTCCAAGAATTCCTGATATAAGAAATATAATAGTTGATGTTAAACGTTTAAGATTATTTCTTCCAGTTTTATATAAGATAATACTCATCACAATTATTAATAAAAATCCAATATATTCTTTTAAACTATTATATATAAATGGAAGAATGACAAATAAGATAGGCATCATAATAATTAAAACAATAATTGATAAATATCCACCAAAACTAGTAAGACGTATAGCTTCTTTTGCTTTTGATTCAAAAAGAAGTTTATGTGCAGGTTGAATACTAACAATTGTATCTTCAGAAGGAATACCTATAATAAGTGATGGTATAAATTCAATCATAGCATGAGTTAATGATATAGATACAAAAAAAGTACATATTGTTATTGAATCAGTAATATCTAAGAGAAAAGAAGATATTGAGAAAATAATTATTCCAACAGTATTTACATGGAGTCCTGGAGTGATTCCAGTTATTATTCCACATATAATTCCAAAAATTAAAGATAAAATTATTTCAATCATAATAAAATATAATACTATTTTTAAAATAAGTAATACTTATGATTTATGAATAAAAATGAGAATAGTTTAATATAATAAAAATTTAGTTTTAAAAAAAAGTAGATGTTGTAGAGTAAATATAATACTATATTTACATTAATCTTCTAACATCAGTAACTTCTACACTTTGAACTTCTTCAAGAGCTGCTAATGCTTCTTCTGCAGGTTCAGTTCCACCTTCACCATCGTCTACAACGATAGTAACATTTAATGCAACTAATCCAAATCCAATAGGTTCTTCTTCAATTCTTTCAAGAATATCTTTATCAAGTGTATTTGTAATTGTTTCTTTTAATGCTTCTAAGTCAATTTCAGGACTTTCAGGCATTACTTTTAAAATTGCTGCTACGTCAGACATTTTAATTACTCCATATAAAATTTTCTTCTAATAAAATTATTTTAAATCTATGGTCCTTTAAATCCACATTCACATGTGTATTCGTGTCCAAAAGTTCTGCATTTAGGACATCTGTAAATTACAGAGTCACATTCAGGACAATGGAATTTAACATATTCATCTATTGGTGAAATTTCTTGTTTACAAGAAGTACAAGTCATTTTTTCCATAAGTATTTCCTCCTATATATGTATAAATGTTGTTCATTGTAAAATCACTGTTTAAATAAGCTAATACTCTTTCAGGGTATTTGCCATTTATTATAAAACAGTCTAAATGATATTTAAGTAGT
>CAZHBQ010000116.1:0-4030 GCA_964530785.1 uncultured Methanobacteriaceae archaeon
TTATAAATATAATTTTTAATATTTGTTATATATTAATAAAAAATATTGAAAAATAATAAAAATAATAATTTTATTCTATATTTAGATAATTCTTAATTTTATTTATATCATTTTGCATTTGACTATTATTATTTTGATTACCTTGTAACAACTGTGCTTGTGCTGCACTTGTTTCTAATACTTGCCCTACTAACATTAAGAAGTTACCTAATGAATTTTGAGCATTTGGTGATAAATCATCTATAAGTAAAAATCCAATTAGTATAGAAACTAATGTAAATTGTTTAGGTGGCAAAGAAAAAATTAAATTATATAATTCTCTCACATTACCACCCCTTATAATAATATATTCAAATTATTATATAGTGTAACGCCTATAATCTTCCTAAACCAACTTTTTTTAATACTTCGTTATATTTTTTTTCTGCTAATTTAATAGATTTTTCTTTTCCTTCATCAAGTATTTTATCAATTAATCCAGAATTCATTATGTCATTATATTTTGTTTGTATATCTAATATTTTTTTTACTGTAATATCAGCTATTTCACGTTTTAAATTACCATAGTTATAATTTTGAAAATGTTTTATTGTTTCTTCCATAGATAAACCGGTAAGAGATGAATATATAGTTAATAAATTAGAAATACCAGGTTTATTTTCTTCATCATAATATATACTGTTATCGCTATCAGTAACTGCACTCATTATTTTTTTTCTAATATCTTTTTCACTATCCAATAAAAGAATTGTTCCTTTATAATTATCGGCTGATTTACTCATTTTTTTAGTAGGTTCTTGTAAATCTTTTATTTTTGCCCCTACATTAGGTATCATTGGTTCTGGAATGGTAAAAGTTTTTCCATATTTATTATTAAATCTTTCTGCAATATTACGAGCAAGTTCAACATGTTGTTTTTGATCAATACCAGTTGGTACAACATCTGCATCATATAATAAAATATCAGAGGCCATAAGTATTGGATAAGTAAATAATCCACATGTAACATTTTTTTGTTTTTGACTTTTATCTTTAAATTGTGTCATTCTAGACATTTCACCCATATATGAATTACATTCTAATATCCATGATAAATTTGCATGATACAAATTTTCTGATTGAATAAAAAATGTATTTTTATTTGGATCAAGTCCACAAGCTATATATAGTGCGACATTTTTCTTTATTCTTTCCTTTAATAATTTTGGATCTTGAGCTACTGTTATTGCATGTAAATCTGGTACAAAAATATATGTTTCAAATTTATCTTGATATTCTACACATTGTTTAATTGCCCCTACATAACTTCCTAATGTGAGTTCCCCACTTGGTTGTAATCCTGTCAATAATCTTTTCATAAATTCACCTCTATAAATATAAATTATTATATCACGCAAGTTCAATTTTTCCAAATAAAAACTAAAATAAGTAACTATTTTAGTTATAATACAATCGCAATCATAGTATTTGAACCCTTATTAATTATTTTATTTAGGGTTTGTTGTAATTTATATCTTATATTATCTGGCATCATAGATAATTTTGCTTGAATACCTTCTTGAACTATAACATCTAAACTTCTTCCAAATATTTCACTTTTCCAAATATTATCAGGTTCAGTTTCTAAGTCTTTAGTTAAATAATTAATTAATTCTTTACTTTGAACTTCACTACCAATAATTGGTTCAAATGTTGATTCAACATCCACCCTAATCATATGAATCGCAGGTGCATTAGCTTTTAATTTAACTCCATATCTACTTCCCTGTTTAATAATTTCAGGTGTATCCAATTTCATATCTTTTAATGATGGAGTTGCAATACCATATCCAGTTTGTTTAACCTGTTTTAGGGCACTTTTTATTTGGTCATATTCAGTTTTAGCCTCGTTATAATCTAAGAATAATTTTAAAAGTTCACCTTTACTCTTAACTTCTATTCCAATACTACCTTTTAAAATTTCATCAAATAATTCATTAGGAGCATTTAAATTTATTGTAACTTCCCCAGTTGAAGTATTTACATCTGCAACATATGCTTTTGATATATATTCAGAATTAGTAAAATGTGTTGTTATTGAATCAATATCTCTTAATTTATCAACCTCAATAACACTTTCCTTTATTTTTTCAATGTATATTTTTTTAAGCCAATTATCAGGTTTTAAAATTGATATCCATTCAGGAATATTAACATTTACTTCTAATACTGGAAATTCATATAAAGCTTCCCTAAGTATATTATTTACATCTTTTTCACTCATTGTATCAACATTCATTGGTATTACTGGAACATTGTAGTCATTTCTTAATTTTTCAGCTACTTTTTCGGTTTCTGGCATCATTGGATGAATTGAATTTAATACAACTATAAAAGGCTTATTTAATTCTTGCAATTCTTCAATTACTTCTTTTTCAGCTTCTAAGTAATCACTTCTAGAAAGTTCTCCAAATGAACCATCAGTAGTTACAACTATACCGATTGATGAGTGTTCTTTAATAACCTTTTCAGTCCCAATTTCTGCTGCCTCAACAAATGGTATTTCTTCATCATACCAGTATGACCTGTTTTTGTGATACCCAGTTTTATTTTTAAAAATTGCTCCAAAGCAATCATATCTTTTTACTTATATTAATACTTCACTTTTTTTAATTCTATAATGAATTTCTAGTTTTTTATCTTTCGTTACATATATTTTATCTATTAATCTATTCATGATTTCTTTCGTTGGATTTTTCATATCTAGAAAATTTTTTATAATATCTAAATATTCTACATAGCAAGAAGAATCATCATTAATACTAGAAATTTCATTTTGTAATTGTTCTAATTTGTTTTTTGCAATTTTAATATCTTCTTCAGTAGCATTAAATAATCTAGAATAAGTTTCTACACTTATAACATTATTAAACTTATCATCGTATAAAGAGTCTTGTTTTCTTTGTAAATCATTTATTGTATGATTTAATTCTTCGATCTTTTTAAGTTTATCAGCTTTTGGATCAACATATTGACTTTTAATAATACTTTCAAATTCTTCTTTATCATTAATATACTTTCTAGCCATAGTGCTTAATTTGTCATAGACTGTATTTTCTAGTTTTGTATAGTTAATATAGTGAGAAAAGCATATATCATACTTACTAAACTTACGATAGTTATTACAATTCATTGTGACTCTATCTCTTTTCTTATCATAACTAATACTCATTCTAGCACCACAATCTTTACAAAAGACTAAGTCAGATAAAACATAATCTACATTTCTTCGTTCGGGATTATAATTATCCCGCGAATCTTTAATAGATTGTGCGATTTCAAATGTTTTTCTATCTACAAGTGGTTCATGTGCATTTTCTTTAATACACCATTCATTTTCAGGAACACTTTTTCTTTTCTTAATCTTATAATTCACTTTTTGAAATCTGTGTTGAATTAAATCTCCAATATAAACTCTGTTTTTGATGATATTAGAAACAGATGTGTGTTTCCATATTTCAGGATGGTCAAATCTACTTAATTTTGAACCAGAGTATTTATACATAATAGGTGTAGGTAATTCTTCTCTTGTTAGTATTTCAGCAATCCTAGAGCTACCATAACCCGCAACATATAAATCGAATATTCTTTTAACTATAAGAGCAGTTTCTGGATCAGGCACTAATTTGTGTTTATCTAAAGGATCTCTCATATAACCATAAGGTGCGACACTTCCACAAAATTTTCCATCTTTTTTCATTTGAAGTAGGTTTGAACGAACTTTCTTAGAAATATCTTTTGCATACATATCATTCATACTTAATTTAAATGGCATCATATCAGAGCCACTTGTTTCATAAAAAGTATCTATATCATCATTTACTGCAATATATCTGACATCATTTTCTGGGAAAAATGTTTCAACATAGAAACCTGTCATTATATGGTCACGACCTAATCTTGATAAATCTTTAGTAATAACCATGTTTATTTTTCCATTTTCAATGTCATTTAACATTCTCTTAAACTCCGGACGTTCAAAATTTGTTCC
>CAZHBQ010000117.1:0-3974 GCA_964530785.1 uncultured Methanobacteriaceae archaeon
ATCAACTTCTAAGAACTATGGAATTTAATTACGTTGAAACATCAAATACAATTCGTGATGTTGTTAATAGTTTAAATAGAAATTATGATTATTTAGATGAGAATAATAAAGAATTACTTAATCAATTAGAAAATATCATAACGTCTAATGATTAGCTAAACTCCATTTTCATATATAATTTATTTTTTAAAAAAGAGATTTTTTTAGAAAAAAATTCTAAAAAAAACTTTATAATCTAATTTTGATAGTTTACTTGTTGAGTATTAATTAATGGATATACAACAAGTTTATCTGAATCTAAATCTTCTTTATGCATATCTACTGCACTTATTTGACTATTTTCATAAGTTCTGTAATAATAGATTCCTTTATCTGTATTAGCACATGATGTATAAATTGTTATTTCATAACTATCAGGTTCTTTAACTAATGTACATCCTCTTTGTTGTTCAATAGAACCTAGAATATGGAAGAATTGACTTACACTTTCAAGTTCATCTGTGGATGATTTTGCATTAACTTTTGTAAAAGCTAATTTTATAAATCTTGACATAGATGAAAGATCTCCAGGAATACCCATACCTCCCATTCCTCTACTGTATGCATCTAGTTGTATATCTTTTGAGAATATGTTTTCAGGAGTTTTTGGTGATATTGTTCTATAATTATTAAGATTAAATATTTGTTTGTCAAATGGTGGATTGTTTGTAAGAATTCCTAGAGGATTATCATATATTTTAATTCCTTCTTTTACTGCTTCAAGAACTATGGAATTATTTCTATCAGATATTATCCAATGTAATTCACTTGCTGGTAGTTGACTACTGAAATTAATATTACATATATTAACATCTTTAAGTAATTCTTTTACATCTTCTACTCTAACACATTGACTTAGTATCCATGGAATTAATTCAAATGTAGCAATATTTGTTTTGTTTTCATCAACATCAGCATAATATGCATTTCCTTCAAAGTTAAGACCTGCAATACTTAAACCTTTTTCATTTGTTGCATCATAATATAGTGGATATTCATCTATTCCTGCTGTAATTCCTATGAATGCATAATGATTTTCAATAGTATCTATTTTTCTAAATTTAAGTGGATAGTTTCTTGGAGTTACTGTTATTCTTTCATTATATGATATTTCATAATCAAAATTTCGTCCAAAGTAATGATCTCCACTTAAATAATTTGCTGCGCCACACATAACTTATGACCCCCATATTTTTTCATCTAAAAACACAAAATTGACTAATCATCTTTTTTATGTTTTCCAATAACTAATATAATTCAAGTATATAAATACTTTTTTCTTAAATTAAAGAATAAAGATGGAAAATAAAAGAAAACTTGAAAAAAAACTAAATAAATAATTAAAAATATTTTTTATTATTTTATTTTATGTTGTATTTAATAATAAGTATATATAGTAGAGTTTATTTTAAATAAATAAGATTTATGAAATTGATTTTAAAAATTAGATTTTTTATAAAAAAGGAGGTTAGGAGGATAATAAGATGAATAAATAAGTATTTATTCTATTTTGTCTAAAGCTTGATCAATATCTGCGAGAATATCTTCAAGGTCTTCAATACCTACAGCTAATCTGATAAGGTCAGGTGTTACTCCTGTTGCTTTTTGTTGTTCTTCTGTTAATTGTGAGTGTGTTGTTGATGCTGGGTGAATTACTAATGATTTTGCATCTCCAATGTTTGCAAGTAAGGATAATAATTCTGTGTTGTTAATAAATTCAATTGCTCCATCGTATCCTGCTTTAAGTCCAAATGATACAATTCCACCGTAACCTTTTTCTGCATATTTGGATGCTACTTCGTGGTTAGGGCTACTTTCAAGTCCTGAGTATGTTACCCATGCTACTTTTGGATGGTTTTCTAAGTGTTCTGCTACTGCTAAAGCATTTTCTCCGTGTTTTCTTATTCTTAAATCTAAGGTTTCAAGACCTTGTAATAAGAGGAATGAACCGAATGGACTTGGTACTGCTCCAGTATCTCTTCCTAATACTGCTCTTATTCTTGTTGTGAATGCTGCAGGTCCGCATGCTTTGTAGAATGATAATCCATTGTATGTTTCATCTGGTTCTACTAATGCTGGGAATTTTCCGTTATCCCATGGGAAGTCTCCTTTTTCAATAATTACTCCACCAAGGGTTGTTCCGTGTCCACCAATGTATTTTGTTGCTGAACTTACAATAATATCTGCTCCGTGATCAAATGGTCTAACTGATCCTACTCCTACAGTGTTATCTGCAATAAGTGGTATTTCATGTTTGTGTGCTATTTCAGATATTACATCAAAATCAGGTATGTCTAATTTTGGGTTTCCGATTGATTCTACGTAGATTGCTCTTGTATTTTCATCAATTGCTTCTTCAAATTGGTCTGGGGATTGTGAGTCTACGAATTTTACACTGCGGCCTAAATCTTTTAATGTGTTTTCGAATAATTCGAATGTTCCACCGTATAAGTTATCTGCTGATACTATGTTATCTCCAACTTTTGTTAAGTTGATTATTGCATAGAAGATTGCAGACATTCCAGCAGATGTTGCGTATGCTGATGCTCCACCTTCAATTGCTGCAATTCTTTCTTCGAAAGCTGCGGTTGTTGGGTTGGTTAATCTTGAATATATGTTTCCTGCTTCGGTTAATGCAAATCTGTTTGCTGCTTGATCTGTATCTTTAAATACGTATGAGGTTGTTTGATAAATAGGCACTGCACGTGATCCACTTTCATCTGTTTCTTCTTGACCTGCATGTAATCCGATTGTTGCTATGTTTTTCTTATTTTTTATTTCGTATGACACTTTTTCACTTCCTTTTTTTATGGTTTTATTTCAAAATATGTTTTAAATTATTGTTTTTATTTATGTTTTTTGTGTTTAATATTTCATTTTTTTTAAATAGGTTTTGAACATTTTTATTTTTAGGAGTTAAAAATGTTTTTTGACATTATTGTTTTTTCATAGTTTTATGAAAAAAGGTGGTTAAGATATAAACTATATAACAATTGTTATATTTTTCATTATAAAATAAAGCTTGGCAAACACATATTCTATAATAAAAATTATCACATTATTAGTATAAATAAAATTTTTCTCATTTTTATATTCATTTTTTTACATATCGTGATATAACTATTGTTATATAGTGCATAGTATTTAAAGGTTTGGGTTACTAATTTCTAAAAAAATATATAACTCAAAATATGTCAGATAAAAAAATAATATTCAAAGGACTTATCCTAAAATATAACTCTCTTATATTATATGAAGAAGACAACAATGAAAAATCACCAATAATAAATAACTTCTTACAACAACGAGTAATAGATACATTTAATTGGTTTGTGTTACCAATAAATTTTTCTTGAAACTTACTAAGACCATTATTATTACTTTTACAAAAACTTAAAATAATAACATCCTTCTCTCTTCCCTGAAATCTATAAACAGTATCACACTCAACAGAAAAATTATGTTCATCCAATAAATTCTTAATAAACATCTTCTGTTTACGATATGGTGTTATAATACCAATAGAACTTTCAGAAATACCTCCAGAAAGTAATTTTTTAACAATAGATAAAATAAGATAACTCTCAAATTTATTACAACAACCACTATTTACAACTGACTCAAAAAATTGTACTCCACTTGTATCAATAAAAGTTAAAGGATCACAATTAACCAGAAAATTATCTTCTTTAAGAGTAATTACTTGATCTTGAACATCTTCAAATGTTTTTAATTTTCCTGAATAATATAAACTACTTGCAATATCACATATTTCTCTATTCATTCTATACTGTGTATCAAGAAAAGTGAAATTAGATGGGTATTTACTAAGAAGTAAATAAAATAT
Organism: uncultured Methanobacteriaceae archaeon; assembly: GCA_964530785.1. Classification (GTDB taxonomy): domain Archaea; phylum Methanobacteriota; class Methanobacteria; order Methanobacteriales; family Methanobacteriaceae; genus Methanosphaera. Next base: position 3,887 of record CAZHBQ010000117.1, read on the forward strand.
TGATTTATTTAAAAATATAGAAGCATTATAATTTCTAATTGGTTCTAATTGTTTATCATCCCCAATTAAAATAAATTTATCAGTTTTC
>CAZHBQ010000118.1:0-3969 GCA_964530785.1 uncultured Methanobacteriaceae archaeon
AGCAACATGTGCTAATGCTTGATCATATAATTTTGTTTCTTCTAGCTGTTTAATAATTTTTTCTTTATGTTTAGATGCTTTATTAATATCTGATTTAATTTTACTATTTTCAATAGTATATTCATCATTTTTTATAGCTTCTTCATATACACTTTGTACTTTATGTAAATAATTAGTTCTAATCTTACCTACTGTATCCTCATTATATCTATGCATATATATTAAAGCTTTAAAACCATTTTGTTTTCCACTATCAAACAACCAATATATTGGTCTTTTGCCTGATCCAGTTACTGAATAAGTTTTACAATGATCTTTAAAGAAATCTTTAATAAAATAATTTCTAATCTTTTCTCTTGAAGTGGTTCCATTTACATTTAATGCCTCAGCAATAAAATCTAAATTCTCTTCTAAAGTACTTTCTCCATATACTACTTTTACAAATTCAATAAATCTACTTACAATATCATCATCAAAATACTCTTCATCACATATAGGAATAATATTATCTACATCTGGTTCATAAGAAAGTATTGTAGCTTCCTCACAATTATCACTATCTCTTAATCTATAATAATGCTTTTCATCAAAACTCATATCTGCATAAGCACCATCAACTGGAGTATTACCATCTTTTTCTAAAGGTGCTAATCCTTTATATAACCAATATACATCATCAAAATTACCACCTGCAAAAACCAAACCTTCCTTATCTAATGAATATCTTCCAAACATACATCCTACAGCATAAGAAATAAACGATTTAATATCTCTAGTTTTATCGGCTTTACGTATAGTTACATCTTTATCTTCTACATATGGGTCTAATTCATCTTGTAGACCATAGATATCTATAAATATTCTATTTAGTTCTTCTTCATTATATTTTAATTGATTAAATCTATTTTCACATTCTTTCTCCCAGTATTCATAAGCTTCTCTCATTGTTTTAAAATTATAATCATAAACTATCCATTTTTCAGCAGGAGTTCCTTGATCTTGTAATTCATCATCTGGACCCCATATTCTTCTTTTTATAGTTCTTGCAAATGGATGCACTTTGAAATCCCAGGATGTTTCAAAAGAATCCCAGTCTTTTTTTGATAAATTTATACCACTTTTTACAAGAATATCTATACGACTGATATAACAATTATTAATTATTACTGGTAATTTTCCCAATGGACCTTCATGATAATCCATAGTTGGCGATAATACACTAATTAACTCTTTTACAATTTTTGAATTTAGAAAACCTAGTAAATAGTATAATTGATTTTCAACATTAGGAAAACATACAGACCCTTTGGTTTCAAACAAATGCCCTATTGGACTATATCTCATTGATAAATCTCCGCTAGAAATAGTTGACCATGTTAATCCAGATCTAAAATAATATTTTTGATTTTGAGGTCTTGATTTTAATTTTCCATTCGCATCTTTAAAATTCTTAATCTCAAATCCGTCATTTTCCCAGTTTACAACATAATTATTATTTCCATACCATTTTCTAAATTCTCCTCCCTTATTGCAAGGATACCATTTAAATTTTGAACTTTGAGCATTTTCTACTGTATCAAATTTAAATCCTATTTTTTTTAGAGAAGGTTCAAACCATAATCTTAAAAATTTATCATTATCTCCTGTTGCAAGTCCTTGTCTAGGTTTTGCAACATTAAAGAGCGAAATATTATCAAACGAATTTAATATCTTTTCCTTAAGCCAATATGCAATAGGACTTCCTGGTATTTTAGAAAAATTAGTTGCTGATACTTTAGCAAATCTATTCTTCTTGTTTAAAAACATCAATTCTTTTGCTTTTTCTGACGATGGTTCAGTTAATCGACAATATGTACTTTTATAAGCATCAATCGAATTATGAAATATTACAAATGTGGTTGTTTGAACAACTTCTCCACCTATTTCATCAAATGCCCTAGCACCTAAATGAGCCATATCAATAATAGTTAACTTATTTATTATTTCTTTTCTTAATTTCTCAAAACTAGATAAAAACATCCAAGAATGCATAGTAATTAAAGAAAAGAACCTATTCTTCTTACTAAAATATTTACATTTTTCCATAAATATAGTACAAAGATCACTCTTTGAATTTGGAAATCTTTTTGCTACAAATACCTTTTGTTTTGGTGTTGGTGTCATGTATGGAGGATTAGTAACTACAACATCATATTTAATTAATAATGTTTTTGCTTGGGGAATTAACTGATTTAGTATATACAATATTTCCTTGTTTTCATTTATATCTAACAATGTTCCATAATCTAGTTGTTTTTCTATGTCTTTTAATTTATTTTCTAAGCATTCTAATTCTTCTAAAGAAACATTAGGCTCTATTATGCTGCCATACTCTTTTGCATCGATAAATGATGAATATAATTTTAATGCAATATCTTCTTGTTCATCGCATCTTTTAAATATATCTGCAGATGAAACCTTCATACTTTCTTTGATTTCATACAAGTGTAAACATACGTTAGGATTAAAAATTCTTCTATTATATTGTCTTGCTTTCATCATTAAAGCAAAATAAGATAATTGATATGCACGTTTATCAATCTCTAAACCATATAAATTATTTTCTAATATTAATTTAGCAGATTCTCTTTCACTATATCCTTGTTCAACATATATTTGCATAAAAACATCAAATGCATAAACAAGTATATGGCCTGATCCCATACATGGATCTAATAACTTGATATCTAAAATATTAAGTTCTGCATATTCTTTTCTAATTTCATTAAGCTGTTTTTTAACACTTTCTTCTTGTTCAGCTTCATCTATATAATATTTCCAAGTGTTTTTTATATTGCTAGGATGCCCTTCATACCATAATCTTCCTAATGAATTTTCCACCATATATTTTACGATCCAATCAGGAGTAAATAATTGCGTTATTGCAGGTATATCATTTTTAGTAGATTTTGCTTTTTTGAGTTTAGCCATCGTTTCATCTTTTAGTTCACTATTATAGTATTGATACATCCATCCAATAATCTCTACTTGACCTTCTTGTTCAATATTAAAATTGCTTTCTTCAATATCATGAACAAGTTTATATATAACATCTTCTTTATCATTAAATGAAATATTAAATAATAATTCTGTATAATCATTTGTTTTTTCAAATAATTCTGGAAGATATTCATTTAATTTATTACATTGTTTAATAAATAAGAATTTGAATAATTCATTAATATCATTTTGGTCTTTTAAATCATAAATATAATTTAATTCTTCTTGATTAAACTCTATATCACTTTCTGTAGGATGTCTCATTAAATCTGATTCAATTCTAGCATCTTCATCAGAAGATAAAACTCTAAGTCTTGAAGGAAGATAATCATTAACTTCCATGAATCTAACAGCAATTAATCTATTGAACCATGTGTATGCCACTTCTTCAATGACTTGGTTAAAACCTTTGTTTTTTATTTCAATAACCAAAGATTTTCTTTGATTCATTTGTTGTATATTTAATGTAGATTGTACACCATAAGATTGATAAACTTCAAAATCTGTACTATGAGTTACTGGTGATTCTATTTTATCTTCTGTTATACCGATGGTTCTACATTTATCTTTGGTTGATTCAATAAGTTTTCTTCTTGCATAAATTGCAAAATTTTTAATTGCTGTTTTATTCATAAACATATTTTCCTTTCATTCAATATATATTATTCTATAATTTTTAAATATCTATCTTTTCCTTTTCCAACTCTTTGAAGAATACCTAAAGATAGTAATTTCTTTTGTCGTTTTTGTATAGTTGTCTTTGATAAATTTAGTTTTTCACCCAACTCTCTTTGAGTTATTTTAGGATTTTCTTTTATCAATTCTAACATCTTTTTATTGACATCATCTATTTGGTCACCCTTTGATCCCCTTTGGTCACTCTGGTCACCTTGGTCACTTGATAACAACTGATTTTTATCAGAAACATCT
>CAZHBQ010000119.1:0-3907 GCA_964530785.1 uncultured Methanobacteriaceae archaeon
CTCCTTCATCCTTAAGAGAAAAGTGAGTACATGTTGATGTTACCTCGTTATTTAAGTTTTTACAAGTCATCTTCAAAATTTTTAATAATTCTTTGCTTAATACATTTATAAATATTTCATTTATTTCTTTTTCATTTTCATAAATAAAATTTACTTTGTATTTAACCATAGATTGTAATACCTCCATTAAAACCTATGGTAGTAATACTAGTTTTAGTAATATTATTTAGTATGAATAAATCATACTTAATGATATTACTTATGATCATAACCCTCCATTTTTAACATTTCAAGATAACCAATTTCTAATAGTTGTATCATCATCTTTGATACTGGTAGTTTATAGAAAATAGCCATTAACTTAATTTGATTAAATAATTCTTCTGATATATTAAAATCAAATCTTCTCATTACACATCATCTCCTTTTGCATGATGCATGATAGCTCACTTATTTTAATATGTCAAATCATTTTTTTGATTTGTTTTTAGATAATCATCCTAAAAATACTAATAATTTAAGTGATTTTAAAAAAGCAGGATAAGAAGAATGTGTATCAATATCAATTTTACCCTTATTTTATAAGGAAAATTGATACACATTTCTTATTTTCCACTTGCAAAATTCATCCTATTTTATAGGATGGTTTTAGGATAAACCCAATAAATATAGGGGTTTAAAGCATATAAAAATCATCCTAAATTCTTATATTTAATAAAAATAGTAGGATGGTTAATTACTTATATAATAAATGAAAAACAAATTTTAAATGTGGTGTATTTTTTTAAATAATTTTTTAGTATATTCACAATTATTTTTATCAATATCATAAATTGAACCATTTAAATTATATGAGCCAGTTGCGCAACCTCCGCCACAAGATATTATACTTTCACAATCAAGACATTCTGGATTATCAAATCTAGAACGATTTCTCCAGCAATTCCAGTTTGGATTAGAAAGGTATTCATCATTAATTGAACCCATTCTATTCTGTTTTACTTTTTCTAGGGCTTGACAAGCGAAGGCTTTACCATCAGGAAACACAGTTATTTTTCTTGAACTTCCACAAGAATTTTTTGATATGCTTTTATCTAAACCTAATAATTTATTATATAGTTCTACAAATGCATAGTCTGTTGCAACATCTCCAAACTCTTGATACGCTTTTAACATTTCTGTAGCCAATTTTTCTGTATATTCTTCACTTGTGTCAAAGGAATTTGTTATTAAAACATTTACAGCATAATCATCGATTTTTAATTCATTCACTATCTTATGTATTCGATCTGAAAAGTTATTTATATTATCATCAGTAGCCGTTATCATTGGCAAAACTTTTACTCCATTATTTAATAATCTTTTAATATTATTAATAACTATATTATATGTTTGCTTGCCATCAGAAGTTTTACGATGTAAATCATGAATATATTGATCGCCATCTAGTGAAATTTGTACTTCGACATTATTATCTTTAAATAGTTGTATATCTTCATCTGCTAATAATACTGCATTTGTATTTATAACTAAATTAGTATCATTTCCAAATAACTTACGAGCATAGGGAATAGATAGATATAGCATTTCCTTATTCATTAGTGGCTCTCCTCCGTAAAAAGTAATTTGTTGCCAATAATTTTCATCTTTAATATTATGTTCTATAATTTTTTTGAAATCATCTAAAGATTTTTTAGCAACTTCAAAATTCATTAGTTGTCTATGTTTTAAAGAATCAGATGCACCACTTCTATAAAAGCAATAATCACAGTTCAAATTACAAGCTGTCGAACATATTAAGTATAATGATTGAAATTGATAGTCTCTTGTTGTTTCTTTAAGATGTATTAATAATTCCCTTTCCTTTTGATAAGTAGTTACTATCCCCATTGAGAGTAATTCAACGGGAATTTCGGTATTTTCTGGTATCATTTGATTTTTATATTTGATGATAAATTCTATATATTCTTTAGATAAATCTATAAATTCTTTATTGTAAGCATCCCATACTCTGCCATTTAAAACATGAATAAAAGTTGATATTTTCATATATTACTCCGTGTAAGAACAATCCTTATTTTCATCTTCCATAGCATATTCAGGAAACTTTCCAAGATTATATACATTTTGACATTCAGGATCTGGTGCATAAAGATCGCCATTGTATTTCATCATAGAATGTAATCTACAACCACCACGACATACACTTCGAGCCAAACAATTACCGCAAACACCTTTTAACTTGTTAGAATCAAATTTCTTAAATTTTTTTAACTTATCATTTGTCAACCATATCTTTGAAATAGGTGTTTTTTTAACATCGTCAAAAATAAACAAATCATTATCAGACCCAACATGACATAAAGCAACTTTACCTGAATAACCTATTCCAAGCATTCCTTTTCCCCAAGGGCATAAACTATGTTGGTAAATATCAACTGGTATAATTGCAGTATTAAGTTCAATAGATAAGTTTTTATCTTCTTTATGTTTTCTTAAAAATTCATAATAGAAGTTATTCATTAATTTATCTATTTTATCATAACTTACTGATTCAGTTTCGTTGGCTTCTATGCCTTTACCATATTCAATAATATTGGGTAACAATCTAAATCCAAGACCTAATTTTTCATGTATAGTAGTTGCTAGTTCTGGTATTTCATCATAATTATTTTTACTTAATACTGTAATAATTCTTAATGGGATTCCATATTTTCTTATAATGTTTATTGTTTTAAAAGTTCTATTAAAAGAGCCATTTCCTCTAGTTAAATCATTAGTTCTTTTTTTTATACCATCTAAACTTATTGACATTGATAAATGGTCTTTTAATTTTGATAAATATTTTATTTGTTCTTCAGTTATTATTGTTCCATTTGTCTCAATACTAACATCTAATCCCAAATCTATTGTTCTTTCAATAATTTCAAGAACATCTTTTCTACAAAATATTTCTCCACCAGTCATATTTACCTTTTTTAATCCAACTGTCTTTGCATCCTTAAAAATATCTATCCATTCATCAGCGGTCAATTCAAACATAGAACAAAAATTATCTTTATTTTCATTTCTACCACAGTAGACACATTTTAGATTACACCTATTTGTTAGCAGTACTGCTAAAACTTCCAATTTATTTTCCATATAACCTCCAATAATAGCAGAGGGGAATCTCACCCCTCTAAAAGTCATAATTATCCTCTTCTGCAATTATAACAAACTTGTCCTTCAGACATCTTTTCTACTTTTTTTAAGAACTCTTCCTTTTTCATTACTTTTCACCTCCTTTAATGATAATCCATCTATTAATCTAACAACTAATTTAGCCGTTAAATTATCATAATCATAACCACTAACTTCCATAATTTCATAATATGGACTGTTAGGTGTTAATCCTAATTGTTTCCCAGTACTTTCGCAGTAAAGTGAAAGATTATTTACTATTTTAATAACATCTTCATCAGTTAAATCATTTTCTCCAGTATGATAATAATTTGAATAGCCAAGAGCATTTTTAACATGAACACAATCATGTATTTTTTGAATATAGTTATTAGAATCTATACTATCTATATGACTTACATAATTCAAAATAGTAGATGGTGAATATTCAACTGATGTATATTTAGATTTTCTACAACCAAAACAATCAGCATCAATAGAAACAAATATATTATCGCAATCAATGCTATCTAAAGTTTTAAATAATTCACTTCTATCTATTAAATGAACTCTTTCTCTTAATTCTTCATTTGTATCATTTAAACAATTTTCTCTTTTTTCTTTAGGAACTCCAATTACTATATAATGATTTATATAGCCCTCATTCATTAATCTTGAAAAACTGTTTCCTTTCCATAAAAAATCATTATAATCATATGTATCACTATGCATATCAAAACAAACT
>CAZHBQ010000120.1:0-3869 GCA_964530785.1 uncultured Methanobacteriaceae archaeon
ATCTTCTATATCTGTCTTTATATCCTCACTTAAAAAGCATTTTAGCATTGGATACCCATCATTAATTTTACTATTTGTTAACCAATGATCACCATCAGCATTAAGTTGATCTAATATACCTTTTGTTTTTAACTCCTCTCTTGTAACTTCATCAGCAACAATATTATTGAATTTAACAGTGTCCATATCACCTAATAATAAATTATTTGGATCAAATTTATTATTTAAATCTGTATACAAAACAGTATCACAAGTATAACCGATTTGTACTTCTGAATTATTATCAGACATATTTAAAATATATTCAACAATTGGTGATCTCAATTTTGGATCACTAATATCAATATAAATGTTATGAAATTTCTTTATAGAATTTTCATCAATAGTTGCACTATTATCTGAGGACGAACCATCATTTCTAACAATTATTGGACCTACAATTCCTGAAAAACATCCATCTTCTGTAAGTTTTTTTACATTAATATTTCTTACAAAATAATTATTTATATTACCTTTTGATAATAAATCAATAGTAGAAACACTACTGGAAATACCATTAATATTAATATTTTTTACATAAGATAAATCACATTGATCATAAAGTGTTGTTACATTATAATCATATACATTTCCATTAATTGTTATATCAGAAATACCCATTTTATTAATAACATTTGTTTTCCAAGCCAAATTATGAAAATATTGAACATCTCCATTAAAGGTTATATTTCCAATACAAATATCATCAATTCTATTTACATTATCAAACATTTCTACAATAATAGTTGGATTTAGAGAATTAATTGTCATTATTATATTATTAAAATCAACATGAAATACATCTATAGAATCATTATTAAAACTATTTGCTAGAAGAATTGTATCAATATCCCCTTCTCCCTTAATATTTATATTATAAAAATCAATATTATTAAGCTTATCAGCATTAATGAATGATAGATCAGTCTGATAATAATATTCATTTTCGTAGCATCCACACGATTTCATTGGATTATTTTTACCTTTTATATTCAAATCAATATTTTCAAACGAAATATCACTTATTTCCTGCATATAAAATGCAGGAAATTGATTAAATGAAACATCAAATTTAAAAACGTGACAGTTTTCACATTCCAAAGAACAATCATTATGTAAATCACATTTTGCTGATTCAAAATCTCCTTCTTCATAATTCATTTTAACAATTTGATGAGCAGCTAAACATTCATCACAACTATGAAAATCTCTATCCCATCCAGCATAACCGCCACCACCAAATTTATTCTTACTTATATTTAAATTTTTAATAATTCTTTTTACTTCTTTATTATGATTTTTATCATATCCAATCATTTTATTAATATAAATATTTCTTATATCTGTATCTACCACATTTATTGGATAATTTTTCATATCTATATCATTAATAATATAAATATCGTATTCACTATAATCAATATAATTTTCATTACATATTAAATCATATAATTGTTTTGCTGTAGATATTTCAATTATATTTGTTTTTGCATGAACATTGCCAATTGAAATTGTTACAAGCATAAATATGGATATAAATATATTTATTATTTTTTTCATAATTTTCTCCCTAATTAATTTAATTAATCAACTCTGCATCATATTTTAATATCATAATAGCATCTAAAAAATCCACTTCTTCATCTTGATTTACATCTGCTGCTTTTAATTGTTTTTGATTCAAATGAATGGATTCACTATCATATTGCAATACTAATATGGCATCTAAGAAATCCACTTCCCCATCTTGATTTACATCTCCCAATTTATCTTCTTCTTGAGATAATTCTTTAACCGAATCGATTGTTACATATGTTTTCTTCTGTCCATTAGCTATTATCTCTATATCTGCTTTCCCTGGTAACTGTGATTTGATTTTTACATTCCATACATTATCTGATACTTTTTCTATTGAAATAACTTTTACCATTTCTTCAAATGTTGATTTTGCTTCAACCCTTACATCTTTTCTCTTCGTTTCTATTATTACTGGTATTATTGTTTCTTCTCCATATTTGACTTCTATTTGATCTTCTACATTGATCTTGATCTCATCTTCGCAATTTTTTTCATATACCGTTTCTTCTATTCCTGTATCTGCATAACTTTTTACTGTTTTTGGAATTTCTATCTTAATTGTTTCTCCTATCTCTAATTGTCTGCCTTCAATCACTAATTGATAGTCTTTTGCATAAATCATAGCTTCAGCATTTGTTTCATCCTTACTGTATTTAACAGTATATGGTATAATATTCCCTTTAATGTCTTTTAATTTAATATCACTAACTGTTTCTGGTACCATATATTTTGTAAAACTTATTTGAACTGAATTTGCATATACATCTATGCTTTCCACTTCTGGTCTTTGATATGATACAAGTCCGATATTGACATTTGTTTGTGGAGGAGGTACTTCCATCCATTCACTATATGTCGTTTCATAACCCTCTTTTTCATATTTGACCTGCCAGTAGCCTTCAGGTACATCCCATGCATATCTACCTTCGCTATCTGTTGTCAGTGGATTTAATTGATCATATTCACTTGCATTCCATAGAACACTATCTTTATCTTCTAAATTTTCTTTATAGTATGCTGTTGCTTTAACTCCTTCAAGTTTATTTGTTGTTACTCCTTCATATACATATCCACTTGGGTCGATAATCCAATCCAAAAAATTATTGACTAATCTACAAATCACACCATCTTTCCCTATTATTTTGAAAATCAACATATTTTCACATCCTAACCAAGTGCCTTCTTTTTCAGCTTGATCTAACATATCATTTAATATAAATGTTGAAAAACTTAAAATAAGCCATCCTGGAATATTTCCTGTTGCTAATTGAGCGGCAGCAACTGATTTTGCAAAAGAAGTAAAATATCTGCATACAAGTATAGTTGTATATAAATCTCTAGTTTCTTGAATAGCTTTTTTTTCTTCTTCTGTTGTTGCATTTTTCATTCGTAAATCTAATTCAATACACTTATCAAGAAAACTAAACGTTGCTTTACCTGAACTATAAACAAATCCGAATACTTCGCCAGCTAGTTCTTCATCACCTAATTTTTCAAAAAGATAATCGCTACTCAATGATTCTGCTGTACCTTTAATTAACCATGACTTAATAGTAGAATCTGTATCATCCGCTACTATGACCATTGTTTCGTTTAAATCCGTTTTTCCAATATATAAGTCTATTCCGTCTACAGCATATTTTTTAAAAAGAGCATTAAATAATGATTTAATTTCAAAATTATTTTTTTGTTGTATATAGACACTTGATATTTTTTTCTGAGAATTAATCATTCCTAAACTTTCTAGATAATCCAATATTTCTTCTTCAGAAAACTCATTGTAAATATACTCTATTTGATTCCCATCATCTAGTGTGGCTACTAAATCTGCTGATGATTCACTCATACTCTTTATTTCAAGACTATCATTAGTAAAATCTCTACTATTTGCATATTCATTAGTAATTACATTTGAAAGTGAATTTATATCATTTTTATCAATATTAGAATAATTTAAATTATATTCTACATTGATTTCACCTGGTACATAATTTGTATTATTACCATCAAATTTTTCACTTGTTATATAACATCCTTTTTCTTCATTCCATGAAGCTTCTAAATATTTTTTTACACCATTTCTTGTACTTGTTACATATACATTTTTTATTAATTCCGGATGACTCATTTTAACTGTAAAAATATAGCCGTAGTTAGGATTAAATGTTACTGTAGTTATTCCCGTATTTCCTTTAGTTAAATCCAGTTTATGATTATAATATCTCATAGAACTATCATGTCCATAATAATAA
>CAZHBQ010000121.1:0-3864 GCA_964530785.1 uncultured Methanobacteriaceae archaeon
TTGTTGCATTGGGTTATACATATTAGGATCTTGCATCATTGGTTGAGATCCATACATGTTATTTTGTCCATACATAGGTTGTTGCATTGGATTATACATGTTAGGATTTTGCATCATTTGCTGTGGTCCATACATATTATTAGAATCATATCCTTGATTTGGTTGTGGATTATATACGTCATTTTGAACTGCATTATCTGGTAATTGTTGATTAAATGCATTGTTTTCTTCTGATAGCATAGGCGTAGTTGATACCTCCTTTTCTTCTTTTGTACTTGTAAGTATTGGTTCATCTTTTGGAATATTTACAAAATTATTAAACTCTTTATTTTCCTCTGAATCCGAACCAATATCCATATTAGCTGCTTCATCATCTAAATTTGAAAAATTATTAATAAATTTATTATTATTTATATTAATTGAATCAAATTCAGGAATTGTTGAATTTGTAGTTTGTGGATTATCCTCAATTACTTCTTCTTTAATATCTTCATTATTATTAGTATTTTCACTATTTGAATTATTATCACTACCAAAGTCTATAATTTCTTCTACTTCTTCTTTTGGTGGCTCTGGTGGATTATTTTTTTCTTCCTCTAACATTTGTTTAATAACTAAATCAGTTTCTCTTACTGTCATTCTATTATCAATAATTCTGTTTAACATTTCAACTTGTTTATCATGATCTTTAATTGATAACAAACTCCTTGCGTGTCTTTCTGAAATTTTATTTCTAAGTAATGCTTGTTGAACTTCATCACTTAATTCTAATAATCTTAGTGTATTTGATACTGCTGGTTGACTTTTACCCATTTTTTTAGCTAATTCTTCTTGGGTCATTTGTCCTAATCCTAATATTTGCTTATAGGATTTTGCTTTTTCTACCGCTGTTAAATCTTTTCTTTGTATATTTTCTGCTAAAGCTACTTCTGCACTAGTTGCATCATCTAATTCCATAATAATAGAGGGTACCTGTCTTAAACCAATCATATTTGCAGCTTTATATCTTCTTTCACCTGCAATTATTTCAAATTTGTTTCCAAGCTTTCTTAATACTAAAGGTTGTATCATTCCATGTTGTTTTATTGATTCAGCAAGTTCTTGTAATGCATCCTGGTCAAAATTTTTACGAGGCTGAAACCTGTTGGGGATAATATCCTCAACATTAATATACTGTATTTGTTCTTGCATATATAAGGACCCCTCCTTACTCTTTTTATTCTTTTTAAAGTGTACACTTTTCTACTATATATATCATTCTATCGTTTTTTGTATTTTTTTACAATGGTTTTTTCTTAATTTGTTCAAATTTTCTTGGATATATATTTGGTGTTTTATCTTTTTTTTGAACTTTTACTAAGGTTCTTACACTATTTTCTATTGGTAATTTAAATTTTTTAATATCTATCAATTTACACTTTAATTTTTCTTCTACTTCATTTATATTAGTAATTTCTTCTTCTATATTTGATTTCATTGCTATAAAGTATCCATTTATTTTTAACATTGGCATTGAAATTTCAAGCAATATATTTAGTTTAGCAACTGCTCTAGCTGTTATTAAATCATATTTTTCAATATTGTTTTTAGAAAATATTTCTGCCCTATCATGTAACGCAACTATATCTTTAAGTTCTAACTTTTTGATTACTTCATTTAAAAAATTAACTCTTTTATTTAATGAATCTATCAAAGTTATTTTTATATTTGGAAATACAATCTTTAAAACTATACCAGGAAATCCTGCACCACTACCTATATCACATAAGTTATTAACCCTTTTTAAGTTAATGCTTTTATTTAGAGTAAGAGAATCATAAAAATGTTTTAAATAAAATTCTTTTTTTTCAGTAATCCCTGTTAAATTCATAACTTTATTATATTCTATAACTAAATTATAATACTTCTCTAGTTGATTTAATTGTTCATTAGTTATATCAATATCAATTTTTTTAAGTTCTATTACAAATTCTTCAATCTTCATTTATATTCCCCTTTTTTTAAGATATATCATTAAGATAGAAATATCTGCTGGATTTACTCCGCTAATTCTACTAGCTTGTCCTATTGATGTTGGTTTTACTTTAATTAATTTTTCTCTAGCTTCAGATGCTAAATTAGGTATTTGACTATAATCTAAATTTTGTGGAATTTTTTTGTTTTCTAGACTTATCATTTTTTCAGCTTCTCGTATTGTTTTGTTAATATATCCCTCATATTTTATATTTATTTCTACTTGCTCTTTTATTTCTTCATCAAAATCTACTTTGTATAAATAATCTATATTGTTCATATGTATTTCAGGACGTTTTAATAAATCATATAAATATATACCATCTTTTAATATGGCGCTGTTAATACTTTCTAGATATTCATTTACATCTTTAGTTGAGGTTACTTTATTATTTTTTAATATTTGAGTTAATTCTTCAATTTGTTGTTTTTTATTAACTAGTTTAATATGTTTTTCTTCATCTATTAATCCTACTTGATATCCATATTCTCTAAGTCTTAAATCAGCATTATCATGCCTTAATAGTAATCTAAATTCTGCACGTGATGTTAAAAGTCTATATGGTTCTAATGTGCCTTTTGTTACTAAGTCATCTATTAAAACTCCAATATATGCTTCACTTCTTTTAAGTATTAAAGGTCCTCTTCCTTCTAGTTTTAATGATGCATTTATACCTGCAATTAAACCTTGGGCTGCAGCTTCCTCATAACCACTAGTACCATTTATTTGTCCAGCAGTAAATAAATTTTTAATAATTTTACTTTCTAGTGATGCATTCATTTGTAATGGATTAATAGCATCATATTCGATAGCGTAAGCATATTTTAAAATTTTAACATTTTCTAATCCCTCGATACTATGTACCATTTTTTCTTGTACATCATGTGGCATGCTTGTAGAAAATCCTTGTAAATAAATATCATCATAATATAAAGATTCTGGTTCTAAAAATAATTGATGTCTATCTTTATCAGCAAATCTTACAACTTTGTCTTCGATTGATGGACAATATCTTGGTCCAACACCCTCTACATATCCACCATACATACTTGATTTATTTAAGTTTTGTCTAATTATTTCGTGGGTTTTCTCATTTGTATATACTAAATAACATGGTTCTTGTTTATTTACATCATATAAAGGTGGATTGTCAAAGCTAAATGTCCATGGTTGTTGATCTCCATCTTCCCTTCTTGTTTTTGAATAATCAATACTATATTTATCTAATCTTGGTGGAGTACCTGTTTTTAATCTTAAAATTTCAAAGCCTAATTTTTTTAAATTATCACTTAAATACATTGATGGTTCTTCGTTATTTGGACCCTTTCTTGTTCTAGAAGAACCTACTAATATATCAGATTTTAAATATGTACCTGTTGTAAGGATTACGGTTTTACTAAAAATTTCAGTATTATCCTTTAGTATTACTCCCTTTACGGTATTATTTTCTACTATTAAATTTTCAACCATAGATTCTAATAAATCAAGATTTTCTTGATTTTCTAATGTTTTTAACATTTCCTTTGGATATGTAATTTTATCCCCTTGGGCTCTTAAACTTCTAACTGCTGGTCCTTTTGAAGAATTAAGCATTTTAATTTGAATATGAGTCTTATCTGCACATTTACCCATTTCCCCACCTAATGCATCTATTTCACGAACTACTATTCCTTTAGCGCTTCCACCAATAGATGGATTACATGGCATACAAGCAACATTTTTTAAATTACCTGTTATTAATAAAGTTTTATGGCCTATTCTAGCAGATGCGAGAGCAGCTTCACACCCAGCATGTCCTGCACCAACTACTATTACTTCATATTCCATTAAAATCACTTCCCGTTTTTATA
>CAZHBQ010000122.1:0-3820 GCA_964530785.1 uncultured Methanobacteriaceae archaeon
TTTATGTTATGTCTTTGTTTTTAAAAAGATTAGAAGAAATATTGAAAAATTATAATATAGAACTTAGTAAAGATGATAAAGATATTGCATTATGTTCTATGCTATTGCATGATATAGGGCATGGACCATTTTCTCATTCATTAGAATCAATAACAAATTATTCACATGAAAAGAGAACTACCGATATATTGCTTGGAAATACAGAAGTAAATCATGTAATAACAAAACTTTTTGGAAAACAAAAAGTCAAAAAAATAGCAAGTTTTATAGCTGAGATTAATGATAAAGATGAATTAGGAAAAGATAGTTTTACAAAATTACTTAATAATCTTGTTTCCTATCAGTTAGATGCTGATAGAATTGATTATTTACTTCGTGATTCTTATTATGTTGGAATTGCTTCTGCAATAGATTTAAAACGAATTATTTCAAATTTGAATGTTGTAGTCAATAATAATCAAGAATATGAATTATTAATTGATAGGAAAGGTTTAGCAAGCATTGAAAATGTTTTATTACAAAGATATCAAATGTATAGAGATGTTTATTTAAGTCCAATTTCTGTTTTGGGAGATTCAATATTTGAAAAGATAATAGAAAAATATAGAAACTCTACAATTTTACATTCAATACCTGTTTCATCTAGTTTTAAGATGCTCGTATCTGATTCTAGAGTTAGTAATTTAAGTGACTTTCTTACTATGAAGGATGAGGATTTTAAAAAATCATTTGATATTTTAGCAAAAACAAATTTAGATTCCGTAATGGCATATTTAAGCAATTTTAGTAATATTAGCGATTATATTTTAATAAATAATGATATTTCAATAGATAAAATAAAAAGTAGATTAAAAGAAATATTTGGTGATATCGACTTAGGTAGTACACTTTCAATTGTAAGTATTGGAACTAAAACTAAATTATATAAGAAGGAGCAAAAATTAAATATTCAAAACGGTAATAGAATAATGGATTTAACAGAATGTACTAATTTGATAAGACCACAAGAAGTATTAGAAGATAGTTATATATTCTTTAATCCAGAATTATTAAGGATAGAACTTGGGTTGAGTGTAGAAGATTTTAAAAAATATGATGGTGAGGTAAGAAAGATGATAGAAGAATTAAATAAGAAACCAGAAGAATTTGAATTAAAGTATATTGTAGGAGATAATCTCGAAGAATCTACTATATTAGATCAGGATACTTTATTAAATAAAATCATATCTGTTTTTGTAACAAACGGTTTTAAAGTAGTTTCAACAGCAGAAAAACAAAATAATGATGAATATTATGATACAAGAAATTTAGATTTATATAGAAATGGTGGCTCATTAAGAATACGAAAAGTAGAACAAAAAGGTAAAGAAAAAATCAAAGCTACATGTAAAATGCCACTTGAAAAAGGAGAGGTATATTCATCTAGAAGCGAAATTGAGGAGAATTTACCTGATGATAATTTTGAAACTTTTAGACAAAAAATGATTGACTCAAATGTTGCAGTAAATTTTGAAGAAATTTTAAAATTTCCAATTTTAAATTCTCGCACAAAAAGAACTGATGTTGTGTTAGATAAAAATGGAGTTCAAGTATGTCTTTCATTTGATAATAGTCAGTATATTAATCATATTTTGAATGGAATTTCAGTAACTGATAGTATGATTGAGATTGAAGCAATAGGAGAACTTAATAATAGAATTATCCTTAATGAAATACATGAATTTATAACATCATCCTTTCAAAGTTTATCAGTTAACAAACAAAGTAAATATGAAAGAGGTATAAATCGTACATTACAATTATATAATTATATTTTGGGACAAGAGAGTATTATAAGTGGAGCAAGTATAGATGGCAGTCATTCAACTCCAGGTGTTGAAGTTTTAGTTAAAAAATTACAAAAAAATACTCACTCTATGTCAGAATAATAATTGGAAATCAAAATGTACTTACAAAACTAATAGGATTTCTGCGAAAACCTACTTTAAGACAAGTAGGTAACCCACTACGATATTGGCAAAGCCAATAACGATGTGTGCAAAGGGAGAACCCTTTTGAAACCCCTTTTAAGCAACATATTACAAAGTTTCAAAATATAATATATTGTTAGATGAAATAAAAAAAAATTAATATCAATAATTATGCTTTACAAATACAAAAGCAGTTTGATGAATATAAGAAAAAAATCGAGGTTATAAATGGTTATCCAGATTATGTAGGTTTGATATTCAAAAAAAAGAATGACAAAAAAAGCAATTTGTTAAATGATGTAAGTGAAAGCATTAATTATTATGTTAGTTCTAAAATTGGCGTATAGTTTTATAGTTTATAAGTACAAAGTTAGTATAAAATATTTTTGAAATTGATATGAAATATTGAATATTAAATAAGAATTGCTAGAATTAACGCGTATTTAGTGAGGAGTGTTAGTATGATTTTTTTCAGAAAAAATGCAGAAAAGAATATAAATAAAGTAATAAATGAAGAAGAACGAATTAAAGGCAGTTTATATGGTTTTTTTGTTGGAGATGCATTAGGAGTTCCTGTGGAATTCTTAAACAGAGGAGTATTATCTAATAAACCAATAAAACAAATGGAAGAGTATGGAACTCATAATCAGCCTAAAGGTACTTGGTCGGATGATAGTTCAATGTTATTAGCAACAATTGATTCAATGTATAACAACAAAGAACTATTATTGACTGATGAAATTATTAATTATAATGATTTAATGATGAAATTTTCTAATTGGAAGAACAACGCTGAATATACACCTAATAATAACGTTTTTGATATTGGAATAAGTACAAGTACTGCAATTTCAAAATTTGAAAAAAGTAATAATCCATTTAGTGGCGATAACAATATCAATTCAAATGGTAATGGTTCCCTTATGCGAATTCTTCCAGTATCAATATTTACTCATTATTGCATACATTCAACTTATGCAGGTACAATAAAAGATGATTTTTATAATTTAGTAAAAAATGTTTCATCATTAACTCATTCACACGATTTAAGTATAATGGCTTGTATGATTTATACATATTTCGTAGATAATTACATTGAGTTATTAGATGTTAAAAGAACTTATGATAGAACAAGAAACCACTTTAAAAATATTTTTGAAGGAAAAATTAATAAAAATTATGGAGATAGAGAATTATATAAAAAATATTTTAATAGACTTATTTATAATGATATTAGTACATTAAAATTAAACGATATAAAATCATCGGGATTTGTTATAGATTCACTTGAGGCAACTCTATGGTGTATTCTTACTACAAATTCATTTAAAGAAGCTACATTAAAAGCAGTAAATTTGGGTGATGATACAGACACAATTGGAGCATTAACAGCAGCATTGGCAGGATTAATTTATGGTGTTGATAGTATTCCAACTGAATGGATTAATTCTTTGCAAAAGAAAGATTATTTAGATGAAATGGTAAGAAAATATCTAGAATTAATATCTTATAGAAAAAATCAAAATGATATAGAAAGAAAAAATGCTATAAATGAATATATAAATGAACGCAAAGAACACAGAATGATAAAGGCTACAAAAGATAGTTGGAAAACTTTACCGATGACTGAAAATGTGAAAGAGTTAGAAGTAAATATTGATTTGTCAAATGAAGATATAGAGTTAATTAAATTAGGTCACGTACCTTTTGAAATGGAAGATCACTGGTTTATGTATTTTGATGCTGATGATAATACAATAAATTATTATCGTTCTTGGTCTGGATTACCAGTATTTAAAGGTTATTTAAATATAGAAAAAAGTACAATATATAAATTGGTGATTAGTTTA
>CAZHBQ010000123.1:0-3770 GCA_964530785.1 uncultured Methanobacteriaceae archaeon
GGTTAAGATTAGTCATGCTTGAAGAATTATATGAAAAAATAGTGATAAATAAAAAGAATATACAAAACTTCTTTGGAAATATTCAGGAAAATATCGATCAAGAAAAAGTTAAACGTTCATACAAAGAACATGATTTTACTAAAGAAATTCCTGATAAAACGTTTGCTGCTATTGATGGAAGTTTTAATAAAAAGAAATATATGGCATGTTTCATATATGCTCTTGGAAGTCAAACAATAATTGCAAAAAAAGATAATGGTATTATCAGAGAGTCTGGTAGTGGTGAAATTAATACAATCTCTAGTATAAAAAGTAGAATTATTAATAATCAACTTTCACAGTATATGAATATTCTTGAATTAAAAAGTACAATAGATTCACTTCAAAAATATCCAGATATAAGTTATATGCTACTTGATGGATCTTTACGAGGAACTATGATCTATTCATCAAGTGATTATAAGTTTTCTGAAATTATAAAGGAATATTTAAAGCATAAAATCAAAGAAGTAGAATTTAAAATAGAACGAGAAGATTTTAAAATAGAAATTTCATCTATAAAACAGAAAGATGAAATTATTAATGATATAAAAGAAATAATACGTAAAAATTCATTAAATGAAGATATTAATGAAATTGAAAGTGATATTCTTCAGTATTATGATGGTCTTGAACAATTAATATGTATTAATTATCTTCTTAAGAATTATGCTAATAAAATTGTTTGTGTTTCAAAAACAAGTAGTACACAAGACATATATAATGCAAATATTCCTGATGCAGCAGTACTTGAATACACATGTAAAAATCCAGGATATACTGAATTTATAACTTATGAAAAAACACCTGTTCGTTATACAAAAGAAAATGAAATTATTACAGTTCGATATCCGATATATAACGAACTTAAAAATCAAGTATATACAGTGTTCTTTACAAGATTTAGCTCTAGAGGAAATATATTGAAAATAGAAATTCCATATAAAATAAAAAAAGATGATTATAAACAGATTGAAGATTTACTTGAAGATTTATACAGCATAAGCATTGAAGGTTATCCGTATATTCTAAAAAAAGCTCATGAAGATGTTATAATAAAAAATAAAGACATGGACATGATTATTAAAAAATTAGAAATTAATGAAAAAACCGGAAGAGATATGTTAAATTAAAATATGGGTGAAATAATGGAAAATAAAATAATAGCTAGATGTATTGATGAAACCACTACATCAAGAGTAGAATTTATATCAAAACAATTACCTGCAAAAGGAGAATATGTATTTTTAGAATATAATAATCAAACAATACTTGGAATGATTGATTTTCTTTACAGAGGAAGTTTAAGTTTAAGTGATGATATCAGAAATCCAGAACTTGTATCAAAGATTGAAGCTCTTGAAGGTGATGTTGATCATTATATACGTGGATATATTACAATACTTGGTGATATTGATACACTTGAAATTCCAAAAATTCCAGCTCCCCCAGGAATAGCTGTTAAAAAAGCTGACTCTGAAACATTAAAAAAAGTATTTGAAAGAGAAAACTCAATAAAAATAGGATCTGTTCTTACACAAAATGATGTTCCGGTAAAAATTGATGTAAATAAAATGGTTTCACGTCACCTTGCAATACTTGCTATGACAGGTGCTGGAAAATCAAATACAACAGCAGTAATTATTGACCAATTACTTGAGATAAATGGAACTATTTTAGTATTTGATATGCATTCTGAATATGGAAATATTAAATTTACAAATGGAAAAACCAATAAAATAAAACCTAAAATTAATCCTCAAGACTTAAACATTGAAGAATTTAAAAAACTCATACATATTAATGAAACTGCTGTAAATCAAGAAGAATACCTTAGATTTGCATATGATTATGCTAAAGATGAAATTAAAAAAGGAGATAATGGTAAAAATATTGATTTTATCAACACAATGCGTTATAAACTCAAACAGATAGCTGAAAAACTAGAAGATGAAAAAAGAAAAAGTCATTATGATGCTGCAAAACAGGTTGAATTTAAACTTGATTCAATGCAGAGAAAGTATCATACATTATTTGAATCTAATGATCAAGCAGATATTGTTGATATGATAAATCCTGGAGAAGTTAATATAATTGGACTTGGACATGTAAGTGAAAGACCTGTTGATATTCTTGTAAAACACGTCTTAAGTAATATTCTTACAAGAAGAAAAACTAAAAAACTAAAATTCCCAGTATTCTGTATTATTGAAGAAGCACATATGATTGTTTCAGAAAAAAGAAATACACAATCAAAATATATTATAAGTAAAATTGCAAGAGAAGGACGTAAATTTGGTGTAGGATTATGTCTTGTAAGTCAAAGTCCTAAATCATTAGATTCAGAAACATTATCACAGGTAAATAACCTAATTATATTAAAACTTGTTGAACCTGGAGATCAAACACATGTTCAAAAAAGTAGTGAAAATTTAAGTTCTGATATGTTAAAACAGTTACCTTCATTAAATGTTGGAGAAGCTATAGTTCTAGGACAAATGACAAATATTCCAACAATGGTAAAAATTGATGAATTTAAAGGTAAAAATGAAGGTCAAGATATTGATGTTATAAAAGAATGGCAAAAAGTTATGGAAGAGAAAAAAGCTAAGTTTAATAGTGATATGGATGATCTTGATGGAATGGGAATATAATGACTACTAAAATAGCACACTTTGCAGATACACATCTTGGATACAGACAATATGGTCTTATTGAAAGAGAAGAAGACTTTTATGATATATTTAATGAGATTATTGATGATATGATTTCAAAAAATGTTGATTATGTTATTCATTCAGGTGATTTATTTGAAAATCCAAAACCTCCAATAAAAGCATTACTTGTTGCTCAGAAAGGATTTGAGAAATTACTTGAAAATAATATTCCAGTATATGTTATTGCTGGAAACCATGATATAATGCAAAAGAGAAAAACAACAATTCCTCAGGAATTATTTAGAAATGAAAATTTTCATATACTAACATTAAAAGAAAACTGCACCACAATGAATGATGATATATTTATTGGAGGACTTCCATATATTTCAAAAAATAAAGAAGAAGTTATAAAAAGTCAGCTTATTGAAATATTAGAAAAATCTCGTAAGTATCCATGGAAGATACTTGTATTACATGGAAGTATTAAGAAGTATTTTGAAATTGAACCTGAATTTGAATTAGACACAGTACCTGAAGGTTTTGATTATTATGCTATGGGTCATCTACATAAACGAATAATGGATAATTTCAAGGGAGGTAAATTATCATATCCTGGATCTGTTGAGATGAGAACAAAAGCTGAAGCATATGATTATCATGAAAAATCTAAAGGATATAATCTTATAACAATAAGTGATCAATTAGATGTTGAATATGTCAATATGGAACTTAAACGTGACTTTATTGTTAAGAGTATTGATTATTCAAAACTTGATGAAGAGTTAGATAATCTTAAAAATAAAATTAATGATCTTATATCTAATAATTATAAAAAGCCAATAGTTGACTTAACAATAAAAAATGGTAATTTTGAAAGATCAGAAGTTAGAGAAAGAATTTATGATATTTTAGAAGATATTACACTAACAATTCGAATATCATATGAATCAGTTGAGATGATTAATAAATTATATCCTGATCTTAAAGAAGATGATTTAAGACCAGAATTTCTTATTCGAGAAAAAATTGTTAAAGAATTTGAAAGTGATGAGATTGCAACATTAGCTGTTC
>CAZHBQ010000124.1:0-3738 GCA_964530785.1 uncultured Methanobacteriaceae archaeon
ATGTTACACTGTTTTCTTGGTACTTTTTCTATAACTTTTCTTGTATCCATTCCTGATTCATCTCTAGCATCAATTTTATCTAATGTTATTTCTTTTTCTAATATTTTCATTACTGATTCAAAATCTTTTCCTTCTGGTAAACCAGTTATTGTTATTACATCATCTCTATTTATATACATTGAAGGAGCAATTTGTAATTTACCTGAACCAGATTTTAGTAAATCTCCCCATTCTTCTTGTGTTGAAACTATTACTACTTCACCTAAGTTTGGTGTAGGTAAATTTCTTGGCTGATAACTTAAATCTTTAGCTTTTAGTTTTCTTATTATATAATTGATTAATTCGTAAACATTCAATGCTGGTATATTAACTATCTTTGTACCTACAGGGATTCCATATGCACCCTCTAACCAACATAGTTGTAATAAGGTTGGTAAAGCAACTGGTTCATCATAGCCAATTTCTCCCTCTTCATATTCACAATAATCAACTGCTTCACAGAAAATATCAATTGCTAAATCAGAAAGCATTGCGTTTGTATATCTAGAGGCTGCTGCTGTTCCTCCCTTACCTCCAAACATCCCTTGAGTATCAAACAATGGAAACTTACAATCTAAATCAGCTACTTGACATACTACATTATAAATACCCTCTGGATGTGGATGATATTTTAGTGCATAACCTATTAACTCAGCAGATTTTATTTTATGTCTAGGTGCTGATTTATAACATCCATAAATTAATCTTTTATAAACTGATTTTGCCCCATCTAATAAATTTGGTGTTGCCCTACCTTTATTTACATAACTTGAATACTCCTTATAAGCTCCTGTTATTAAATCTGTTGCATCTATCTCTTCAACTTCATTTTCCATTTAAAACCTCCTAAAAATTCAAATAATGAAGAATTACCAATGATACTAACAATAGGTCCTATGTTAACAATGGGAATAACATCCGGAGTTACAATGTTAAGTACTATAACAAATATAACTTCTGGTAAATCAACAATTCAAGACCAATGGCCAAGCTTATTAACATCCACAGCAATGGTAACTTCTATGTTAATGTGGCCATTATTAACTAAAGCGTACAACAAAAAAATGAAAGAAAGAAAAAGAAAGGAACTAATAGAAAAATATAGTAAATACTTAAACGATAAAAAACAAGAATTATTTGAAGAACAAAAATTACAAAAAGATATTTTAATAGAAAATTTAATACCTTTAGATGAGTGTTTAAAAATAATTTACAATAAAACAATGAGCCTATGGGATAAAAGAATAGATCAAAGCGATTTTCTTGTTGTAAGAATAGGATATGGAAAAGAATTGTTAGATGCAAAAGTTGAATATCCAGAAGAAGGTTTTACTATTGAAGAGGATGAATTAAAAAAACAAGCAGACAAAATGGTAGAAGACTTTAAGTATATAAATGATGTTCCAGTAAGTTATTCATTATATGAAAATAAAGTGACTGCTATTATGGGAAATAATATAAAAAGTTTTAACTTTATGAATAATATTATCTTACAATTAATTACATTTTATAGTTATGAAGATTTAAAAATAATAGTATTTACTAATGAAAGATATAAAGATAGAT
This sequence comes from uncultured Methanobacteriaceae archaeon, assembly GCA_964530785.1. Taxonomy (GTDB): domain Archaea; phylum Methanobacteriota; class Methanobacteria; order Methanobacteriales; family Methanobacteriaceae; genus Methanosphaera. The sequence continues at coordinate 1,606 of CAZHBQ010000124.1, forward strand.
GGAATTATATTAAATATCTAAATCATAACTTTAATAATGACAAAAGTTTTAGATTCTTTGCAAGTAATCAAGATAGTGCCAAGAATATTGCTGAATATTTGAATATAGAGGTAAATAATAGAATTAATTTTGCAAATAACGCTAAACAAGGAGATTTTAAACCACATTATCTAATAATTATAGATGATTATGATAAAGTAAAAAGATTTGATTTCGTAAAAACAATTACAGAAGAAGATAATAACTTAGGATTCTCACTTGTTATAATCGAAGAAAGATTAAGCAAATTACCTAGTAAATGTAATAATTTTATCTCCCTAGGAATGAATGAATCAGGAGTCTTAAAAAATTCTTATGAAAAACAAGAACAAATAACATTTAAAGATGAAATTAACTATAGCATAAATATGATGAATATAGCCAAAATCCTATCAAATATTCCAATTGAATTTGAAGAAGGAGTAACCTCATTACCAGATGCCATTTCATTCATGGAAATGGAACGTATTGGTAAAGTTGAACAATTAAACATTCTAAATCGTTGGAATACAAATGATGCAACTCAAAGTTTAAGAGCTGAAATAGGTGTAGATGAAACCGGAGATTTAATGTATCTTGATTTACATGAAAAATATCACGGACCACATGGCCTAATAGCCGGAACAACTGGTAGTGGTAAATCAGAATTTATCATAACTTATATCTTATCTATGTCTATAAACTATTCTCCAGATGATGTAGCTTTTATCCTAATCGATTATAAAGGTGGAGGTTTAGCTTTAGCCTTTGAAAATAAAACAACAGGTGTATCTTTACCACATTTAGCTGGAACCATCACTAACCTAGATAAAGCTGAAATGGATAGAACCTTAGTAAGTATAGATAGTGAAGTAAAAAGAAGACAACAAATGTTTAATATTGCCCGTGATAAGTTAGGAGAAAGTACAATAGATATATATAAATATCAAAGATTTTATCACGAAGGAAAATTAGAAGAACCAATTCCACATTTATTTATAATCTGTGATGAATTTGCTGAGTTAAAAAGCCAACAACCAGATTTTATGGACAATCTAATAAGCGTAGCTCGTATAGGTAGATCCTTAGGTGTTCACTTAATTTTAGCAACTCAAAAACCATCAGGCGTTGTAAATGATCAAATTTGGTCAAACACTAAATTTAGAGTATGTCTAAAAGTGCAAGATGAAGCTGATAGTAAAGAAATGTTAAAAAGACCAGAAGCTGCTCAAATAAAACAAGCGGGAAGATATTACTTACAAGTAGGATATGATGAATATTTTGCCCTAGGTCAATCAGGTTGGTGTGGCGCCAAATATTACCCATCAGATACTATTGTAAAACAAGTAGATAAAAGCGTAAATTTCATTAATGATTGTGGTCAATTTATAAAAAGTATCCAAGCATCAAGCGGTATCAAAATAGAAGCCCAAGGAGAACAACTATCCGCAATTATGAACTCTATAATTGAAATAAGTAAAAAAGTCAACAAAAAAGCCAAAAAGCTATGGCTAGAAAACATTCCAGCAATAATATTAGTGGACAATCTAAAAACAAAATACAACATCCAAAAAACACCATTTGACGTAGAAGCCATAGTAGGTGAATATGATGCCCCTGAAAAACAAGAGCAAGGCTTAGTTATATATAAATATATAACTAATGGTAATACCATTATCTACGGAAATGATGGATCAGAAAGAGAAATGTTATTAAATACAATAATATATTCAACAATCAAAAATTACTCATCAGCAGAAATAAATTATTATGCTATAGATTATGGATCAGAATCATTAAGAAGATATCTTACATTACCACACTTTGGAGGAATAGTATTCGCGGGTGAAGAAGAAAAATATAACAACTTACTAAAAATGCTTAAAGAAGAATTACAATATCGAAAAAAACTATTTGCAGATTATGGAGGAGAATATCTAAATTACATTAAAAATAGTCAAGAAAAACTCCCATTAAAAGTAATTATATTAAATAATTATGACTCAATAAATGAAACAAATCAAACCTTATATGATGAATTACCAGAATTAGTAAGAGATTCAGAAAGATATGGAATTATTTATATAATAACATGTAACGCCGTAAATTCAATTT
>CAZHBQ010000125.1:0-3721 GCA_964530785.1 uncultured Methanobacteriaceae archaeon
CTTTATTATTTGATATCGTATTTCCACTTATAGTAAATTTACTTGTAACATCTGTTGAACCATTTAATATTTTTACTGTTAGTTTCATGTTATCTGATATATTTTCTGTTGTTACATTTAATGTTACTGTTGAACTACTATTATTATATATATTATTTGTTCCATTATTTGTTGTTATTGTTTTTGTCATTCCTGTTATTTTTGGATCTACTACAGTTATATTTATCGTTTTTGTTATATCCGTTCCATCTGTTGTTGTTGCTGTTATTGTTGTAGTACCTGCTTTTTTTGCTGTTATTTTGCCATCTGTTACAGTTGCGATACTTTCATCACTACTTGTCCATTCTAATGTTTTGTTATCTGCATTACTTGGACTTATGCTTGTTGTTATTGTCTTTGTATCTCCTATATTCATTGTTCTAGTAACATTATTTGAAAGTTCTGTACTACTTTCATAAAGTTTTAAATCACTTATATAATAATATTTACTTGCTTTTAATGTAGGAAATGTTCCATTTAATATTTCCCATGTATTAGTAAAATCAAATCCACTATATTTTTTATTTTTCATTTCAGATAAGCTCTTGACTCCTGAATTATCATCTAAGACATAACAACTTGTATCTTCTAAAGAAGAATCATATAAATCCTGTATTGCGTATGAATTATTAATATTAATTTTATAATCTATATTTTCATCACATTCATATCCACTAATTCCACCATATACAATAGTTGAGGTTCCATTTACATTTATTTTCCCTATATTATACGTTTGATTTAAACTAATATCATAACCATATAATTCAGCATCTCCAATTATCCCACCAGTATTATTATTCTTAGATGTAGTTACATTAATACTACCCGAATTAAAGGTATTATTTATTGAATAATTTTCTAAAGGTTGAACAATATAGCCTACTATCCCACCTACATGACTAGATGCAGCAGCAGAACCAACAGTAATATTTGCTGCATTATGACAACTATCTATTATTACATCAAGTATTGTTTTTCCTACTATTCCGCCAACTGTTCCTGATTTAGCATTTATATTACCTAATGTCGTTACATTATATATATAAGAATTGTCATATATAACTGCCGATAATATTCCCGTATCAGCAGAAGATGAATTATTTTTTATTGTAGCATCAACAAATTTTAAATTCTTAACTGTACCATCTTGTATTCCACCAAAAAATCCAACATCATCACTAGATTCTAAATTTAACCCAATTATTGAATGATTATCCCCATCTAATATTCCAGAGAAGTTTTTTTCTAAACTATTAGTTGCTTCACCTATCATTTGAAAATCATAATTACTTAAATCAATGTCATTTGCAAGTTTATATGCACCAGTTAAATCATTTTGTATATTCTGTAATTGATCTGCAGTTGTTATTGTTGTATAAACTGGATTTGTTACCGTAAAATTAGTACTATTTATTTCTTCATCATTCATATATATTTTTAATGTATATGTTCCTGTATCTGTTAATCTTTTTAATTGTTCTATAGTTAATGTCGTTGATCCATTACCAGAATCATCTACATTTGTTAATTTAGGTATAGAAATTTTAAACATATCAGACATGTCAGTAGTACCTTTAAAGATTTTTGCTGTTAATGTTGTATTATTTTCTATATATTCTGTAGATATATTAAGTACTTGTTTTTGATTTATAATTTCTGTATAAAATGATGGAATATTTAAGCTAATAGTAGGAATATGAATATCAATATTTTTATTAATACTAATACTAGGATTTAAAAATGATGTAGCGCTTATTTCCGAATTTCTTTCATCACCACTTATTGTAACTGTTCCAAAATCATCTATTATTATATTACTATCATTAGTAAAATATACAATTATATCATTATAATCAGATGGTTCTAATGATAAATCTATAGTATTTAAATTTGCTAAAAATTGAGTATTTATAGATATATTAGTAATAGGGTTATATGTTGAACCATATTCATTAAGTATTATTTCTAAATCGTTTTGATTAAAATTATTTCTAACATTGCTTTGACTATAATCATCTAATTTTTTTATAAACCACAAAAACCTTTTATTATTATTTAGTTTTAGTTTACTTATTTCATCATCATTTAAATCATTAAACCATTTAAAAGTATTCTTCCAAGCATCCCAATCAATGCTTCCATTAATTTTAGTCTGGAATAGTAGATAAGATACCGCATCACCAGCATATTTTGAATTAGTTTTCATCTCTGTTTGGTATGTTGTTTTGAAACTACTCATCATGTAATTAAAACCACTATCACTACTTCCTGCTAATTTATAATTAAGTTCGTCCAATGCATAGAAAGGTACTGTACTTCCCCATAATTCATCATCAAAAACATATATTCCTTTATTATTTTCAATAGTGCCATCCGATAATTTAAATAATGTAAACACATGTCCTAATTCATGGAGTGGTCCCCATGTTAAATTTCCACTTTTAGCAGCTGTAAGTTCATAGGCAGCGTCACCCTGTCCATATTGAATTGGATTACCCGCAAAAGCTCCATAACCTACAGGATCATTTGTAAACATTATTACTATTGGAACTTTGTTGTCTGGATATAGTATATTAGTTGTTTTATCTGAATGTCCCACTAAATCTCCATAATATTCGTATACTTTGCCTAATTTATCCATATAATTTTGAAATTTTGTTGAAGTAATACCACTATCATCATAATCTTCTGCCCAAAAAACTGTTTTAACAAATCCATTAGATGAAGTTCCTATTACAACATCACTGTCTGCTTTTTTTACTGTTATACTATTTATTTTTATAGTACCCTTTGCTAAAAATTCCCCGCCATAGGTACTATCACCTAAAAGAATTTTAATTTTTAAACTCTTCTGACTCTCTGTTTGCATAAATACTGCTTTTAATGTTTTTGTTGTATTTGTTGTTATCGTTTGATAAGAATTGACAGGTGCGTAACAATAATCACTTTTTACTACACTTATGGTGGCACCCATGGTGTTATCACTTAATTCTAAATTACTTGTTGTAATATTAACTTCTATAATATATATTTGATTATCTTCTAATCCAGAAAAGGAATAACTCCAACCTGCCCATGAATACTCATCACTAATAGTTACTGTATTTTTATCATCACTTGTCGTATCAAAAGTAACATTTGCATCACTATTAGATTTTTGTATTTCTTGTACACTTGCTTCATAATCATTTATTGTCACTGTATTACTAGCAGATAAAAGCGAAACACTACTATCAAGTGTTCCATCATTATTAGAGAATGTTACTAATAAATTTTCATTTGTATCTTCTATATACCCGTTTTCTATTAATTCTTCTGATGTCACTTCACAATATACAGTACAATCAACGTTATTATCATCCAGATATTTTTTTGCAATACTCTCAATATTTTGATGATTAAAGTTTTTACTTAATATTTTTAATGTTACTACTCCACTAATTAATAATAATGTTATTATTGATATAATTACTATTTTTTTATTCTTAATTTTCATAGACATATTCTCCTTTATTATCACCCGTACATGCTATATCAAATAATGAAATGATTCCAATTATAAAAATAAAATATCTAATTCTTTTCATTACTACGTATCTCCCAACTATTAATTATATATAAAATAACTCTTTCCACATTTTATATGATTAGTATATAATAAAACCCCCCCCGAGTCAAG
>CAZHBQ010000126.1:0-3717 GCA_964530785.1 uncultured Methanobacteriaceae archaeon
TGATAAACTAAGAGTATTTAATATATCAGATATTTCAAAACATAGTTCTCTTGCCTGTCTTCTATTTTGTGTTTCATCTACTGTTTGAAATTCTTCTTGTGATAATTGCAATAAAGACAACGCTAATATTAAGAATATAAAAAATATTATTAAATATTCTAAATTTATTAAACCTTTTGATTCCATAATACTACTATTATCTATAATATAATATAAATTTTATAATAATAAGTATTAAATAATATAAAATTTAAAATTATATTAAAAAATAAATATACAATGTATATTGGAGTGGTAATTAATATTATGAAAAAACAAACAAAAAGTGAAGAAATATTAATCAAATTTAACAAAACAAACGATCCTAAAAAACTAGATGAAATGATATATAACTTTGAAAAAACTATTCAAAACAATACATACAACTATTTTCTCAAAGAATCAGAAAATCCTTATATATTCTTCATAGAACACCCAAAACCTGAAGAATTTATAAAAGAAATAAACTTAAAAGAAACAGAAATCAATGAAATAATACCTGTAAAATGTGTTTTAAATAATATAAATTATATAAGTTCACTAATACTTAAAAAAATAAGACATAAAATAACATATAATGATACATTTAACATACAATGCCACATTGACTCTTACACAACACAACAAACAAAAGAAGAACTTGAAAAAGAACTAGAAAGAAATATTCATGAAATAACTCATATTTCAACATCAGAAGATCCAATGTGGAAAATAAATGTATATATTATAGGAGAAATTAGTGCAATAAATATAACAAGATCAAATAAAAATAGAAATAAATTTAGCCAATATAGTAAATAGAAGAAGGATACTTATTCTTCTTCTTTTGTTAAATCCAATACTTTCTTAAGATTTTCTTCCAACATTAAAATTTGATCTCTACTTGGTAAAGAAAGATCTATATTAAGAATATCAATAATTCTTGGATCATCAATTGATTCAAAACCCATATCCTGAACATATTTATTTAATTTTTCTCTAAGATGCTCATCTTCAACAGTTTCAGGATCTAAACCAAGATATCTTGGAAGTTTATTTGATGATGGAAATGTAGTAATACCTCTTATCTTATTTCTTATAGATTGTCTTCTATCAACAATAGTCTGATAATCATCAGATAAATCAGGATCCATAAATGGGATACCAACATCACTCAAAGCAATAACCTTTTCATCAGAAAATGACAATGGTGTTTCAATTAAATCAGGGAATCTTGAAGCAATAGTTCCTCCACTTCTTTTAACTCTAGGACCTTCTCCAACATGTAACCCTGCATCAATAAGTGCACGTCTAACAGGACTTGCTGCTGTATATGTTAATATTAAAGCTGTTGGTGTTATTAATTCTTTAATTTTATTAAAAAAATCAACCGTATATAATTCAGGAGATTTTGATGGACTAAAAGGATCTAAAAATACTGCATCATACTCAATATTATCTTGGAATTTTACAAATTCTCGAGCGTCACATGCATGAATATTTATCTCAACATTAGAAGGAACACTACTTAACACTTTATTATATTGTAAATATTCTTTTTCTATTAAATAAGATTCTACAACCTTTTTAATGTAACCATGCGATTCACAAATATTTGGAACAAATAAAGTAGCAGCTAAAGTTTCAACTGAAGATTCTATCATATCAATTTCAATTTTAACATCACTATCTTTTAAATAATCAAGAACTGCAGATACATTATATCCAATTCCACTGCAAATATCCAATATTTTTACAACATCAGAGTTTTCTGCTAATTCCTTAAGTTTTGATGGTATTGCAAATTTTTCAAATGCTTCTGTACGTGCACCATATACACTATGTAATGTTTCTGATTGATCATCCCTTTTATCAGAAGATAATGTATAAGATCCATCATTAGTTTTTATAAAAAAAACCTGCCATTTCATCAGCATAAATCTCTCTTGCATCTTTATGTCCCATCGATTCTAATTCAAAGATTTCATGTATTGTATTTTTAATATGTTCTGATATTTCTAACCGAGAATCCTCTTGATCATCAACCATTGATTTCACCCTAAACTATTATTATATTTCCCATGAACTACATTTTTATAATAAAAGTTATTTTGTCATTTTAAAAAAAATTTTAATAATAATAATACTTATCTATTTAAAATATAATAAATCTTTACAAGATATTTTATAAAAATAAAGTAGTTAATAATTAAATTCTAAATAAGATTAATAATAAAAAATAATATAAAATTTATTTAAAAGGTGAAATAATGAACAAAAAAATACTAGGAATTCTGATAATAATTGCAGCATTATTACTTATAGGAATTCCTCAATACCAATCATACCAAGAAAATCTATTATCCGAACATTTCAATCAAACAATACAAAACGCAAGTTCAATAGAGTCAGAGATAGTTAAAACAACAGAAGAATTTAATAACCAAAACAGTACTGATGTGGACGTTCTTATGTCAACAATAAATAATGATATGACACCAAAATATTCAGAAGAACTATTAAGACTAAATGAAACTGCTATTTGCACAGATAATGAAACAGAACATAAATATATAGACTTAGAAGAAAAAAGAATAGTTCTTGAATCTAAAAATTTAAATTCAACAGTAACAATATTAAATGCTATATCACAATATGTTAAAGGTGAAAAACCTTCTGAAGATGCACAAAATGCTATTGATTCAGCAAATGAAGATATGCAAAAAAATTCTGAAGAATTAAATCAAGTATACACTGATATCAAAGATTTATTAGCACAAAATCCAGAACTTGACAAAAAATTACATGACTTAAACTTACAACCAGCATTCTACGGAGAAGCAAATACACAACCACAAACAGAAAATATTACTAATTCAACAGAATAAAAAAAATACCCTCCCTTTAATTTTTTAAATATAATACCAGAATAATACTATTTTTAATTTATACAATAACTAAAAAATACTAAAAAAATAATATTAAGTAAAAATAAAACTATAATCAACTATAAAATTGAAAAAATATAACGGAAATTTTTGAAAATAATAGGGATGTTTAATGATATGAAAACTTTTAACATGCATGTTAAAACTCTTATAACAAGTGAACATGGAAAAATATTACTTCTTAAACAAAAGCGTGAAGATAAAAAAATTCGATGGGATTTACCAGGTGGTAACTTAAATGAAGAACAAAGCTTTGATGAAGCTCTTACAAATAATGTTCAACGAGAAATTGGATATTTTATATATCCTAAAAAAATAATTGGAATTAGTAATTATGTTCATCATAATAATAAAGATTTATACGTTATTATGAATTCAATGATTTTAAGTGGAGAATTAATTTTATCTAGAAACTACGAAGAGTATAAATGGATTGAATTAGAAGATATGACAGAGTATCCTCTCAATTCATGGTTAAAAAATTATATAAAAACTACAAAAGAACCTTTTAATGATGTTGCTCTTACAATTGATGAATTAGATGATAGAAACCATAAAAGAAGAGAAATACTTGAAGAAGATATCATTTCAAATTCACATAAAGCATTTAAAACAACACATAAATATGAAAAAGAAGTTAGTAACAATATAAAAAGTTCATTTGGACTCTTAAAAGATGCTATTTTAAGAACATTCCATCCTAAAGAAGCTAAAATAGAAAAAACAGAACCAAAATCTAAAATAACATACT
>CAZHBQ010000127.1:0-3714 GCA_964530785.1 uncultured Methanobacteriaceae archaeon
ATTAAGAAAAAAAATAAATATTAATATAGAAATTCTTCCTTTTGATAAACAAACTTGGAATCCTAACTATGATAAAATTAATGATATGTTTGCAATACATAATCCCTCTGCAATTCTTCTTTCACAGGTTAGTAATGTTACAGGATATGTGTTGCCTTATGAGGATGTTTTTAAATTAGCAAAAAAATATAATTCAATAAATATACTGGATGCCTCACAAGGATATGGAATTGTTCCTATTAAGAATAACGAGGATATTAATTATATAGTTTTTGCTGGGCATAAATCTTTATATGCATCATTCGGAATAGCTGGTTATATTAAATTAAAAAATGATAAATTAAAACAAAATATATTTGGTGGAACTGGTTCAGATACAATGAATCCTAATATGCCAGATACAATACCGGACGGATATGAAGCAGGGAGCCCTAATATCGTATCAATATGTGGATTAGATGCTAGTATAGATTGGCTAAATATTGTTGATATTTATAATCATGAAAAAGAATTAACTAATTATTTAGTAGAAAAATTAAAAACGTTAAAAAAAGTTCAGTTGTTTTTACCAAATGATATTGATTGTATATTTGGTATGGTATCAATTGGAATTAATGGTTACTCATCAGATGATGTTGGATCTATTTTAGATGACGAATATAGTATATGTGTTAGGACAGGATACCATTGTGCACCCTTAATACATGACTTTATTGGCTCTTTGCAGTATAATGGTACTGTAAGAATTAGTTTAAATTACTTTAATACAAAAAATGATATTGATTTATTAATCAATGCATTAGAAACTTTATAAGGTGGTGAGTAAATGAGTTTAGTAGATGTAAATTTAAAACAAGAATATAGATCTCCTAGAGATAATATAGTAAATGATTTTTATATTCCTTTATTAAAAGAATCAAATTTATATAAAAGAAGTGTTGGATTTTTTTCATCATCATCTTTATTAGAAATATCTTATGGAATAACACATTTAATTAACAACAATGGTAAAATTCAATTAATTGCATCACCACATTTATCGGAAGAAGATATTGAAGCGATTAATAAAGGATATGAAGCAAGAGAAGATATAGTGGAACGGGCTTTAATGCAATATATAACAGAACCACAAAATTATTTTGAGGAAGAAAGATTAAATCTATTAGCAAATTTAATAGCACAAGAAAAACTAGATATAAAAATAGCTTTCTCATTAAAAAATGAAAGATTAGGTTTATATCATGAAAAACTTGGTTTAATATATGATACTGATGGAAATGTAGTAGCCTTTTCTGGTTCTATGAATGAATCTGAAAATGCATTTGTTAATAATTATGAAATTGTGGATGTATTTACTTCGTGGAATGAACCTGAGAGAGTTTCAATAAAAGAGAATGCATTTAACAAATTGTGGAAAAATGATGATATTAGTGCTATGATTTTTGATTTTCCTACAGTGGTAAAAAATAAATTACTATCTTATAGAAAAGATAATATAGATTGGGAAATAGATCAAAAAGAATTTAGTGCTAAACATATAGATTTGACAATAGAAAAATTAAAGACAGTTACAAATTCTCCTGAAATTCCAGCAGGAGTCACATTACATGATTATCAAAAAGAAGCTATTGAAAATTGGAGTAATAATAATTATAACGGAATATTTGATATGGCTACAGGAACAGGTAAAACATTTACTGGTTTAGGTGCAATAACTAGATTATACAAAGATTTAAAAGGAAAATTAGCAGTTGTAATCGTTTGTCCATATCAACATTTGGTAAATCAATGGGTAGAAGACATTATTAATTTTAATATTCATCCAATTATTGGGCACAGTTCCTCTGAACAAAAAGATTTTAAACAAAGATTCAAAATGGCAATAATGGATTATAATCTGGGTGTAAGGAATTTCTTTTGCTTCGTATGCACTAATGGCACTTTTGCTACAGAGTATATTCAGTCTCAAATTAATAATATAAGGGGAGACGTTTTATTAGTTATAGATGAGGCCCATAACTTTGGCGCTGAAAATTTAAAAAAGACTTTAACTGATAAATTTAATTATAGATTAGCTCTTTCTGCAACATTGGAACGTCATGGAGATAAGGAAGGAACTCAAGCATTATTAGATTATTTTGGTAAGAAATGTATTGAATTTACGTTAGAAGATGCCATTAAAGGAAAAAATGGAGAAAAATTCTTAACTCCATATCAATATCATCCAATCGTAGTATATTTAACTGATGATGAATTAGATGAATATCATAGTTTATCAAGGGAAATTGCAAAATGTATAGTTAAAAAGAATGGTAAAACTAAATTATCAGATAAAGGTAAAATAATTGCTCAAAAGAGATCAAGATTAGTTGCTGGTGCATTTAACAAAGTATCAGCACTAGCAAGAGAAATAAAGCCTTATAAAGATGATAATCATATCTTAGTTTATTGTGGCGCTACTAAGATTGCAGAGCAAGATGAGAATGGCGAGGATATGAGACAAATAGATGCAATAACAGAATTACTTGGAAAAGAATTAAAAATGAATGTTGCGCAATTTACATCAAAGGAAGATAGTTATACTAGAGATTTATTAAGAAGAAAATTCTTTGATGGCGATTATTTACAAGTATTAGTTGCAATAAAGTGTTTAGATGAGGGTGTTAATATCCCAGCTATAAAAACTGCATTTATTTTAGCAAGTACAACTAATCCGAAAGAATATATTCAAAGGAGAGGTAGAGTATTAAGAAAATATCCAGGAAAAGAATTTGCAATAATATATGATTTCATAACCTTGCCAAGACCTTTAGATGAAGCTATTAATTTAACATTTGATGAAATAAAATGTGAAAAATCAATGGTCAGAAATGAAGTTAATCGTATGATTGAATTTAACCGATTGGCTATGAGCAAAATGGAATCTGATAAGTTAATATATGAATTAACTGATACTTATAGATTAAATGAAGATAATAATGATGAAGAAGAAATAGATATGGAGGTAAACTATTATGAATAATGAAGAAGTAAAAGCTGAAACCCAATCATCAAATCAAAATATTGAACAACAAAGTATGATTGACAACCAAAAACTAACTCGTATTGTAAAAACCATAATTACTCTTGAAAATAATAATGTAAAAACAAGAGAATTAAATGATGAAGATATGAAAAAGGAAATAGAAAAAATAATAGAGGAGGAAATAAAATGTTGCTAAAAAGATTAACTCTAACTAATTTTAGACCATTTAAAGGTGAACATGTTATTGAATTCTCTACCGATAAAGAAAAAAATATAACATTAGTAATGGCTGAAAATGGTGCGGGTAAAACTACATTGGCCCAAGCTTTTCAATGGGTTTTATATTCTAAAACAGATGGATTCAAAAATAAATCCGTGTTAAATAGTATTGTAGAGAAAGAAATGTTAGGTGGTACTGAACAAAATGTAGTTGCAAAATTAGAATTGGAACACAATGAAATTGATTATACTATAATACGTAAACAAACATATAAAAAAGATATAAGTGGAGCTATTAAACCTGAAAATCCAGTTTTAGAAATATATCAGAAACAATCAGATGGACAAACAATAATAGTTAATCCAATTAAAAATTTATCTACGATAGCCAATATTTTACCGGAATCATTATCAAAATATTTCTTCTTCGATGGAGAAAGAATTGAAAAAATGGCTGGTGAAGTTAACAG
>CAZHBQ010000128.1:0-3675 GCA_964530785.1 uncultured Methanobacteriaceae archaeon
AAAGAAAATATATGGAAAGAACTGTACTACCGCGAAGCGGTTTAGTACAATAAGATTAATATTTTTTAATACTTCTTTCTTTTGATAAGCAAAATATACGTTTTCTAAATAAATAGCATGCTGTTGTGTAACTGAAAGTTTTTGATTCCCGGATTTTTGTTCTGGTATATCCATTAGTTTTTTTATTTGTTCTAAACCAGATGATATTTGACTGAATATTTGAGCAAAATTAAGCAAATTATTGTATGAAGATAGAAATACAATACTCATAATAATAAAGAAAATATATGTTTCTAATTTCAAATCTGCTTTTAAATAAAGAAAACCACCAATAGGTAATGTAAAGAATATACCAGATTCGATAACAACCTTAGAAACTGCACTCATGGGAGCTAAAATTTTGCTTAGTCTTTTCCAAAGGTCATTATAATCTGAAATTGATTGAGAATAAGCTTTATAAGAATCAGCAGTTGTATTGTAGGCTTTCATTACTGCCATACCATTAACATATTGTATAATACCTGAATTAATACCACTAATAATAGATGAACTTTCTTTCATTACAGGCATTGCGATTGCTAATTCGATAAATTGAATAATGAAAGTAATCGCAATTGGAATCAGCATAATAAGTCCCATAAACAAATTAAGATATAGCATATAAATCAAAACAGTAAGGGGTACACATATCGCAACTGTTATGTTTGGAATTTGATGTGCAAAGAAAGTTTCTAATCGTTCTACATCTTCCATGAGAACCTTTTTTATTTCACCTGTACTATTATCTGTAAAATATCCTAATTCAACTTTTCCAAGATGTTCACACATTCTCTTTCTTACTAAATAAAGAAGATTATAAGCTCCTATATGTGTCAATTTCATGGATAATGCATGAAAAATAAATTTTAGAATAATAGCAATAACAGCAATTATGCCATATGTAATAGCCGTTCTTGTATTACTATTCTTTTCAAAAATGAAAAGAATAGTTTTAAATATCATAATATAAGGTATAAATGTTAAGAACCCTGAAAAGATACTGCAAAAGATTGCTAAATATAATGATATTTTTTTTATTATCTGCAAGATGAAATAAGTATGATGATTTTACAGTTTCGTTTTTTTCTTTTTTCAATTTCGTTCCTCCTTTGTTGGTTAGCTATAGCTAACACACATTTTAAAATAAAATGCCACGCTTGTAGCACTTTTATGATACAATACATATTAAGAAAGGTCAATAAAACTAAATAAAGTGCTACATCAATTTAAAAATGTGGCATTTGAGAAAGTGGGGATATTATGATTGAAGTTCAGTATTTAAATGATCTTAGTCGTTCAGAAAAGGCTTTTACCAAAGCTTTGTTTGAACTTATGGAAAAGAAAAATTTTACATCGATTACTATTCGAGAATTGGCTATAACTGCTGATTATGATCGAAAAACATTTTATAGACACTTTACCTCTAAAGAAGATATTTTAAAAATGTACTGTTCTAAAATTTTAAAAGAAATGGCAACTATGGAAAAAAATTTAGGAGTTTTAACTTTTTATACGGGTATTTATTCATATTTTCAGTTTTGGCAACAACATAAAGATTTTTTATATTTATTAGAAAAGCATAATTTGTTATACTTTTTGGAGAACAATCATGTAGAATTGATATATCAATATGTTGGTAGAGAGGTGCAACCAGAAATTCCAACGAATTTAGCACAGGCACAAGCTTTTTCTAAGTATTCTGTACTCTTTACGTTTGGTGGATTATGGAGTATTTTAATTCACTGGATACAAAATAAATATCAAGAAACTCCAGAAGAATTAACAGAATATGTTTTAGAATTTTTTAAACAATCCATAAATTTTTTAAGATAGATCTATAAAGAGTTAAATTTTATACAGGTATTGATATAAAATGAAAAAATATTATCTAATAAGGAAAAATACTATGTATAATTAAATGATCTTTTCTGTTTATTAGGACAATATAAGCAGTAAATTGTATGTTATAGAAAAAACAGAGCATCAATGTAAACTTGTTCCAATGTTAAGAAGATACCCTAATACTAAGGATTGCTCAGGAATTTATAGACCATATTATTGTCTATGGAATGGATAAAAGTATGATAAAAGAATACAATAAATTGAGATTAACTATATTGAAGATAAAAAATCAGTATTATAAAATTTATGTAAAGAATTGCATTTTATGTTATAATTGATGTTGCTAAAGAATAAGATGTATTTTATACAATAAGAGTAACTTTTTACAATTATAATTCAAAGAACGAAAGTTGCGATAATATCACGATTTTCATTAAAGGTAGAAATCATGAAATATTAATAAGCCGTCTGGTAAAATGTCAAGATAATATTTAAAAGAAATTGATAAATATTTGATACGTGTATTGTAAAATGAAACTGGAATTATTGGTATTCCAATGGCTAAACAGGATGAAAATGGATTATATGATCCTAAGAAATTTATGAATGAGAGTTTAGATATTATTAAGAACAGTAAATGTGCTGTTGCTGTATTTCATCCAGGATATTTAGATCAATATATTTTAACACATTCATCTTTTACTTTGATTAGAGCAATGGAATGTGAATTTTTATGTAGTGATTGGTTGAAAAATTGGATTAAGGAAAATAATATAAGATTGGTGGATTTTAGAAATTATGAATAGTATATTTAAAAGAATTAGTGTAAGAAAGTATTTAGATAAAGAAGTTGAACAAGAAAAAATTGATTTGTTGTTAAAGGCGGGTATGGCAGCTCCTTCCGCAAGTAATCAGCAGCCATGGGAAATATATGTTGTTACAAATAAGGAAATTATAGAAAAGTTATCTCTAGCATCACCTTATGCAAAATGTTTAAAAAATGCTCCAGTGGCAGTTGTTCCTGTTTATAGAGAAGAAGGATTAAAATTTAAAGAATATGCTCATATAGATATGAGTATATGTTGTGAGAATATTTTATTGGAAGCAACAGAATTAGGATTGGGTAGTGTATGGCTAGGAATTGCTCCTGTAAAAGAAAGAATGAATAAAGTTAATGAAATATTAAATTTGCCTGACAACTTACAATCATTTGCAATTATTGCTATTGGATACAGTAATGAACATAGATCTCAGCAAGATAGATATCAAAAAAGTAGGGTACATTATATTAAATAATTAATAGTTTATAAAAATAGAGAAATATATCCACGATATATTTCTCTTGCTTTTTGATTTCTTCAATACCTTACTTTCTGCTAAGCATCTTTAATTCTTCAATCAATCTGTTCAATAGAATGAACAGTGATACCAGTTAATAAAACAAGACGATTATTTCTTTGAACTTGTCGTTCAAATATAACTTTTAGTCTACTCTTTGTCTAACTATATTTTGATTAATATGGGGTATAACACTTAAAATCTGTATAAATACAATAATTATTATATCTATAATTGAAATGAATATAGCTGGCAACAATTTATCAACATATGTTATGTATACATATCCTGTATTAATATATGTAAAATATATGATAATAGGTATTGGTATTAATGATATTAATATTTCTATTATGTTAATGAGAATTATCTGACTTTTTAATGCTCCAATCAATCTTAATGTATTATATTCTTTATCATATTTCATTTTATATGATAATCCTAATATGACTGGTA
>CAZHBQ010000129.1:0-3628 GCA_964530785.1 uncultured Methanobacteriaceae archaeon
ATAAGTTAGAGGGTGATTATTATGAATTGTAGTCGATTATTAAAACTAATAAAACAAGGTGAAACATCAACTATAGAATTTAAATCTTGGGTTAAAACACCAGATTTTAAGAAACTTATAAAATTATGTGTTAAAGAAGTTGTGGCTTTGTCAAATTCTAATGGTGGATATTTATTGCTAGGTGTTGAAGATGATAAAACTATAACAGGATGTACAAATTATAATTTACAAAATATTATTGAAAGTATTTATGATAGAACAATTCCTAATATATTTACTAAAGCTGAGTCTGTACATATAGATGATAAAGACGTGATTGTTATTAAAGTTGAAAAAGGAAATCAATTATATGGTACAACTTCGGGAGAATATTTTAAACGATTAGGTAAAAATTCAAAGCCATACAATCCAGCTGGTATTAAAGAAGATTTCAGTATAAATACTGATTATTCTGCTCAAATTATAGAACAATCTACTATTAATGACATTAATATGTTAGAAGTTTATAAATTAAAAGAGAAATTAAAAATAAGAGATAAACAATCAACTTTGGTAGAATTAGATGATATATCTTTTTTGAAAAATTTATCTTTGTTGATTGAAACTGAAGAAGGGTTAAAATTAAATATAGCAGGTATGCTCTTTGTTGGTAAAGAAGAATCTATAAATAGATATTTACCTCAAGCAGAATGTATTTATTTACATTATAGCGATAGTAATCGTGAAGAATATGATAATAGATTGGATTTAAAAATGCCAATTATATCTGTTTTAGATAGATTAACTGAAAAAATTCAAGATTATAATCATTTAATAAATATACAAGTTGGATTATTTAGGCTAGAAATATATGATTTTTCAGAAAAAGTTTTTCAAGAAGCATTATTGAATGGATATACTCATCGTCGTTATGATAGTCCAGGATCAATTTATGTGAAACATTATTCAGATAAGTTGATTATTGAAAGCCCCGGAGGATTCATGGCAGATATTACTGCTGATAATATTATTACTCATCCTTCTTTACCAAGAAATAAATTGATTGCAGAAACATTACAAAGATTGAGATATGTACAAAGATCTGGTCAAGGGATAGACATTATGTTTAAGGAAATGGTATCTATGGGTAAACCATATCCCGAATATACTGTTTTTAATGACGCTATACGTTTAACTTTATATAGTGTACTAGAAGATGAAGGATTTGTGAGATTTATAACAGAAACTCAAGATAAAGATATGATTGCTTTTTCATTATCAGAATTAATGATATTGAGATATTTATTCGAAAATAAAACAATAAATTTATCAGATGCAAAAGCTTTGACACAACAATCATTGAGTGAGGTTAAGCATTCATTCGTTAATTTGGAAAAATATGGATTAATAGAATTATCTGGACGAGTTTATATGATGACACCAAGTTCTTACCATAAAGTAAAGTCGGATGTTCAGTATACTCAAGATAAAACTGTTACATATTTAAAGTCTAAGGATTTGATTTTGGAATATTTATCAATTTATGATAGTATCAATAATGAGACGATTAGAGAACTATGTAGATGTACAAAAAAACAAGCCACGACTTTTACAAGAAAAATGAGAGAATCAGGATTAATAGTAATGGAAGGGAAGGGCAGAGCTACAATATACAAATTGAATAAGAGTTAAAGTTATATAAAATGATAGTTTTTTAGAAATAAATCGGTCCAAATCGGTCCAAATCGGTCCAAATCGGTCTTATTCCAATTTTATTGTCTAAAAACCAGATATTCATAATTGGTACTATTTTGGTATTAAAAATGTTATAAATAAAAATAATAGCTGTAAATTTATGAGTTTTTTGTTTAAGAACTTGGATGCATTAGCTAAAAATACCATTATAGGGATTTTACAGTATTGCAGTATATCTTCTATTGTGAATTTGTAGTCTTTATACTACATTAAGACATTTTTTCTGCGTTGTTTGTCATTTGATTGTCCTTTTTCAAAAGGATTGTAGCTGTATGCATAAAGTATCAATAATAATGGTAAAGTTGTATAGTAGATAGCCATGTATGATGAAATGTTACCTACCATTGTTCAAACAGGTGATAATGATTATATTATGTTATGTATATTATTAGGACTTGAAAGTGGTGTTGCATTAATAAATGTGAAACGTGTATTTAACTAAACATATTTTAAAAAATATGAAAAAAGTTGGCTTATATACTAGAAATGAACATATAGGTACTAGCTGCTAGGTTAGTACCTATTTATTGTCTACAATAAACCCTCAGATATTCTGGGAGTCCCAATAAGCTTTAGCAAAGAGATAATGAAAAATCCTCGGTGTATAATAGAGTTGCGGCTGCCAACTGCAACAAAAAATATACAGAGAGGAAGATTCAAGTGAATAATAACGTAAAAGAATTGTATAGTCTATCACATATATCATATTGTCATAGTATCAAAATATAGAAGACGGATAATTTAGAAGGAAAATAGAAGAAATATATTTTTTACTAAAAACAATATTGAAGAAATGTATTATTTTATATAAAATATTTAAATAAAAAATATAAACCATTTCATTATAAACTAATAGTAATAGAAGAAAAAATGATAAGATACAAATAAAATAGAAGATAATACTATATAAAATAATTTAACAACGCTCAGTTAAACTTTGTTGTATAAAAGCAAATTATTTAATTAATTATTCATAAACTAGGATTTTATTTGAAGGAGATAAAAATGTTATTGCAAGAAAGAATGAAAGAAACAAAGTGGACATCAAGTGAAAAAGAAGTTGTTGATTTCATATTAAACAAACAGGAATTGATTAAAGAATATTCAACAACAATGATTGCAAAAGTAACATATACATCACCCTCAATATTAGTAAGAATAGCAAAGAAATTGGATTTTAAAGGGTATGTACAATTTAAAAATGCTTTTATAGAAGAAGTTGAATATTTAAAAAAGAATTTTAAAAATATTGATGCAAACACACCATTCCATGAAATGGATTCGATTACGAATATTGCTAACAAGATTACACAGCTCAAACAGGAAAGTCTAAATGATACTTTATCATTAATTCGACATGATTCGTTACAACAGGCAATTCGTATGATGGAAAAAAGTGATACTATTAAGATTTTTGCTATTTCAAATTTATGTTTTTTATCAGAAGAATTTAATTTTAAAATAAGACATATAGGAAAAAAATCAGAAACATATAGTATAAGCAATACAATGTATCAAGAAGCAAAAATGACAACTTCTAAAGATTGTGCAATTTGCATCTCTTATTCTGTTGCATCAGGAGAACTTATAAAAACTGTAAAAATACTAAAAGAAAATCATGTTCCAATAATTGCGATTACCAGCATTGGAGAAAATGATTTATCAAGATTATCTGATGTGACGTTACATTTAACAACAAGAGAAAAATCTTATTCAAAAATTGCGGCTTTTTCATCATTAGAGTCTATATCTTTAATCTTAGATATTTTATATGCTTGTTATTTTAAAACTTCATATCAACAACATTATGATTATAAAATCACTTTAGCATATGAAACAGAATAAAAAAAATAGATAATTCAATCATAAAAGAAAAGTAAAAGGATAGTTTGTC
>CAZHBQ010000130.1:0-3603 GCA_964530785.1 uncultured Methanobacteriaceae archaeon
AGTGAAAATGTATATGTTAATAGTAAATTAGAAGCAGAAAGAATTGTACTTTCTTATATGGAAAAAGGATTAACTGCCCAAATACATAGAATCGGTATTCTCTCTGGTAGATATACGGATGGCGTATTCCAAGAAAAAATCTCAGAAAATGCATTCTATAATAGAATAAAATCTATGGTATCTTTAGGTTCTATTTCAGAAGATATGTTAGAACAATCAATAGAATTTACTCCCGTAGATGCTTGTGCGAAAGCAATTATCACTTTAGCTAAAAATTCTATTTGTAATAATAAAGTATTTCATGTATATGACCATCATTTAATGAAAGTAAAAAATTTAGTAAATTTATTTAAAACTATAGATGTTAATGTTAATGTGTTATCAAAAAAAGATTTTAATGACTTTATTTACCATATTTCTTTAAAATCCGATAACTCAAATTTAAATTCAATAATAAATGATATCTCTTATGATTCAAATCATTTATTAAGTTTAAATTATGATTTTACTGTTAATATAAATTCTGAATTTACTCAAAAATATTTGCATTTGTTAAATTTTGAGTGGCCTACTATTGATGATGATTATGTACAAAAAATATTAAATTATATGAAAAAAGTTAATTTTATATAATTTAATACGGTTTCTAGAATCCGTTTAAAATTCTAAATCTTTTTTAATTGTAGAGAGGTAATTGTTATGTCTATAAAAAAACGATTTAATGACACTCCAAGTTTAAGAATAACATTTAGGTATTCTGCTGTTGCTCTTATTTTACTTTTGGCAGTATCTTTAGTTTTACCCATAATATTAAACTATGGACCTGAGTCTATTAATACACCTTTTGATATAGAAATGTCATATATTTCATATTTTCAGCAATTTCTTATTATTTCAGTTGTTGTCTTATTAGCACTTTTTCTAATTTCTAAGTTTTTGTTAAGAGATATAGATAAATGGTATAAATTAGATGATTCTGAAAAATATAAGGATCCAAAACTAATAAGAAAAATAAGAATAAAGTGTTTTAACTTACCTTATATTATTTTTGCATTTGAAGTAATAATTCCTATAATTTTAACTGTTATATTTTTATCTGTTACAGGAAGTCATCATAGAATAATGGTTTTTAAAGTTTTAGTTTTAATAATTTCTTTTTTACTATTATTAGCTGTATATTCTTTTATTATTGCTAAAGGGATTTATTCAGAAATTTTAGCAAAAACTTATTCTAAAGATGCTAATATTGGTTTTAGAATACCTATTTGGAAAAAAATATTTATACAAGTATTACCAATATTTGTTACTGGTATTTTAGTTACTTCTTTAATTGGGTATTCTAGAACTGTTAAGGAAAAAGAAGATGTATATTTTTCTATCTACAACAGATACTTAGAACAATCTTTCGATAAGAATGTTACATATACTATAGATGAAGTTGTTTCTAAACTAAATTCTATTAATTTATTTAGTGATGAACACTCTAAATTTATTATTTTACCTGATAATAGATTAATTACTCTTTCTGGTCCAGAAGTTACGAATTTTGTTAAAGAATATACTCTTCAAATATCTGAAAAATACAATGGCAGAACTTATGATAGCTATGGTGTTGATACTCAAGGAAGTACAATGAAACTTAATACTGATATTGGTAGTGTATATGTTGGATTGTTATATACTCTAGATTCAAAAACAACATTTTACTTTTTAGTTGTTAATTTTCTATTATTGTTAGCATTAACTTCTTTCGTTTTATATTTATTTGGCAGATCTTTGTCAAATGAATTAGTTGAAGTTTCTGATGGCTTTAATAATATTGCTTCTAATAATAGAGAGCTAGAATCTAATCTTCCTGTAGTTTCAAATGATGAAATTGGAGATTTGATTATATCATTTAATAAAATTCAGAAACAACAAAATGAATATTTAAAAACAATTCAGGACAATCAAGAAATGCTTATGGAAAAAGAGCGTTTAGCATCCCTTGGACAATTAATTGGTGGTATTGCTCATAACTTAAAAACACCCATTATGTCTATTGCAGGAGCTGCAGAAGGTTTAACTGACTTAATTAAAGAATATGATTCTTCTATTGGTGACCCAGAAGTAAATGAGCAAGATCATCATGATATTGCAAAAGATATGTCTGTATGGGTAGAAAAAATTAGAGAATATACAGAATATATGTCAGATGTAATTACTGCAGTTAAAGGACAAGCTGTTGTGATGTCAGAACAAGATTCTTATAATTTTACAATTGATGAATTAGTAAAACGTGTTGATATTTTAATGAGACATGAACTTAAAAATGCTTTAATTAATTTAAAAACTTCTGTTACAACAGATGGAAGTATTGAAATGAAAGGAAATGTTAATAGTTTAGTACAAGTTATTAATAATATGATTTCAAATGCTATTCAAGCTTATAATGGAAAAACTAATGAAGATATTGAATTTACTATTTCAAAAGAAAATGAAAATGTTGTTATTTCTATTAAAGATTACGCTGGTGGCCTTCCAAAAGAGGTTTCTGATAAGCTATTTAAAGAAATGGTTACTACAAAAGGTAAAAATGGTACTGGACTTGGACTATTTATGTCTTACTCTAACATAAGGGCTCACTTTAATGGTAATATTACTGTAGATTCTAAGCCTGGTATTGGTACAGAATTTAAGATTATTTTGCCAGTGTAAATATTATCGAAATTCACTAAGTGTATCTTCTCTCTTAGTGAATTTTTTTGCCTAATATTATTTTTCTCTAGTAAATTTGCTTAAAACTTTACTATTGTATAAAATAACACATAAGTAAATGAAAAACTTATTTGTTTACCTATGCATTATTATTTCGCTTTTCCCTAAGATTTTTTCTATTTTTTGTTGATTTTTGTCATAATTATAGATATAATGTTGCTAGTTTAAATAGGTATTTTTGCCTAGAAAGGTACGTGACTTTTATGAGAAAAGGTGTGCAAGATGTACAATCTAATGGTTATAAAATAATCGCTGTTGATGATGAGATGGGAATTGTAGATTCTCTTTCTATCTTTTTAAAGCGTTCTGGCTATGATTTTACTGGTGTTACAGATCCAATGGAGGCAATTAAACGTGTTAAACAGGAACATTTTGATATGATGATATTAGACTTTATTATGACACCAATTCATGGTGATGAAGTTGTTGAAGAAATAAGAAAGTTTGATAAAGATTTATATATTTTACTATTAACAGGTCATAAGGATTTAGCTCCACCACTTGATACAATTAGAAGACTTGATATTCAAGGTTATTGTGAAAAGAGTGATAAGTTTGACCAATTGTTATTATTAATTGAATCTGGTATTAAATCAATTAGTCAAATGAATGAAATTAAGCGTATAAATGATGAGCTTTCCAATACCTATGAACAATTAGAAAAAGCTTATTTAGAAAGTATTGAGGTTTTACGTTATACGGTTGAGGCAAAAGATCCTTATACTAGAGGTCATTCTGATAGAGTTTCAGAATATTCAGTTTTAATTGGTGAGAAATTAGGCTTATCAGAAGAAGATTTGAAAACTCTTCGCATAGGTGGATTATTCCATGATATTGGAAAAATCG
>CAZHBQ010000131.1:0-3524 GCA_964530785.1 uncultured Methanobacteriaceae archaeon
AAAATATATAATTTGTCAAAAAAAATATTAGGAATCAATATTCTTAATATTTTTTTTATTCCTTTTTCCTTTACATAGTTTTACAATACATATAATTACGAGAATTACTGCAAATAATCCACTCAATATTCCAAGGCCCAAGACAAGCATTGAATAATTATTTATCTTTTCATTTAACATTTCAACTTCTTCATCATAATATAATTGCAATGTTTTTTCAGTGGTATTGTAAACATACCAATTTTTTTTACCTGTTTCGATATTCATTCCATATATTAAGGCAAATTTAGAATTTTTAGTTAATTTATAACATTCAAAATCATTACCATCAATTCTAATTGTATATTTTTTATAACCTTTTGGAATATCTATTCCTTTATCTAAATCTGTTTGATATAAAACTACTTTACTACCTGTTATTTGTAAATAAGGTGTATAACTATTTTCCTTTTCATCATACACATATAGTTTAATTTCACCTTTATCATTTTTTAAACCTACTAATGTAAGTTTAGTTATTTCACTTGTAAATGCCGGTACTTCTTCATCACCTATTTTTACAGTTGTTTCTGTATAAAATTCAGGTATTGTTAAAGCTTCTTTTTTTCTTACAACTGTTAAAGTATCATTTCCTACTTTTACTTCAATGGGTGATAACTCTTTAACTTCAGCATTTATAACATAGGTTCTAGTAGAACCATTTTGGGCAACTACAGAAATATTTATTTTATTGTCCCCATCGCTTACTTCAATGTCACCTATACCATTTATTGTTGCAGTAGAATCTTCTTTTGTGGCATTAACTTTTATAGAAGTAGTTTCAGCAGGTAATTCTACACTATATTCTAAGGTGTCTTTGTTAAATGCTGGAGAAAGTTCTGCACCATCTACAGATAAACTTTTTAAATAGTTGTTTGAACTATAGGATGCTTCAATTTCAGCCTGTGTCAAAATTTTAACTGAAGATTTTCCTACACTTAACGATATTTGATTTTCATTCCAATCAAAAGCTGAATAACTACTTACAGAAATTGAAGCACTACCAGTTGAATTTGCTTTAAAAGTGTATGTATAAGTTGCAGATGTTTTTCCTGATCCACTTGCGTAGTCAGCAATATGTGATGCTGAACTATTACTCAATAATGTAAGCTTTGAAGAATCATAATTTATATTATATTCCCAAGCGCCAATTCCTGATGATGAATATACAGTAACAGTGGCGGTAAACGTTCCGCCAACTGCAACTGTTGATTTATTAGTCTTAACTGTTATACTTCCACTAGCTGCATATGTTTTTTTTGAAAACATAAATCCCATTACTAATGATAAAATTACTAATGAAAATATTTTAAAGTAACCCTTTTTCATTCTTTACCTCCTATTGTGAAATTTGTATTGAACCTAAAATATGTTTTTGAACTCTAAGTAAATCTACAATAGTAACTTTACCATCTTTATTCGTATCAGCAGCCTTTACATATGAATCTGATAGATTAATTGAACCTAAAATTATTTTTTGAACTCTAAGTAAATCTACAATAGTAATTTTTCCATCACCATTGACATCTCCATATATTACTACAGTATATTCTTGTGATGTATCCCCATTACTAATTGTTATTTTGTCTCCTGTTCCTAACGCACCAGATTTATTATTGCTAACTACAACAGATGCTTTTGAACTAGCAGCCTTTGCAGATGCATTTAAATCATTAACAGTTTTTCCAATGCTAATATTACTTACGTATGATCCATCATATCTAGCACCAATACTACCTTTTACAGTATCAAGTGATATTGTAGAAATAGTTTCATTATTTTCATCACTTGGTGTGTCTGGTTTTGTAGGTATACTTGTTTCATTTGGCATATTATTATATACAGGTATTAAGAATTCAAAAGAATTATTTAACATATTATTTTCAGAATATGTTCCATAATTTTTATAGGCTTCTGAAGCATGTGCTCTTACATTAGTCATATATTGATGAGTATAAGTAGGATTTTCCGCACCAGGCTTTACATTAAATTTTTCAAAATATAATGTATTTTGACCTTTTCTAATATAATTTTCTGAAATGTATTCTGCTCCACCATATATTGCCCTTTCTGGAGTATTCCATGGTCTATTATAAGATGTTACAGAACGATCAAATCCACCATTTGCCCAAATTAATCCTCTAATTGCAGGTTTCATATAACTACCATAGGCACCTATACTATAAAAATTATATAAATTAGAATATGTTTGTCCATTACCACAATTATTTGTTTTATTCCATTGCGATAAACCACTATTATTACTTAAACAGTTATTATCTACTTCAAATACAAATGATTCACCACTTGTTGCAGTTGACCAAGTATCATAAGTTTCTTGTTTTACCCTAGAAGCTAGATGTATAGGGCTTATATTAAAATTACTTCCAGCATTGACAAAAGCAGATGCATAATCAAAATTTGGGTATTGTGCCATATAGGTACTACCAAGAATTGTACTAACACCACTAGCAGTTTGATAACTACTATTATAGCTTAATTCTTCAAACATAAATATATATTGTTCATTTAAGAAATTTCTAGGGTCCATATAATATGAAATAGTGCTCCAACTTGCTGCATACCATCCTGAGTCCCAACCTAAATTATAAAACTCACCTGTTGATGCATTATAAACTGCAGAATCAGTAGATCTTAAAGATGTATCACTTCCATCAACCAATGATTTGCCATAAGAGTATTGTTCATTAACTGAAGAATTATAATCTAAACCTGTATTGATTGCAGTAAATTTCCAATTAGGATGTTTTTCGTGTAATGTTTTTAAATATGGTAAATAGCTTGCTGTAAATCCTTGTGATAACATTTCTTGTTCAAAATCACCATTAATATCAATATCAGCTACTGAACTAATAACAACATTAGTCGCACATATATACCCTGTTTTTCCATTATCCAAGTCTTGGATTTTATGCCATTTATTGTTAGTACATCCACTATTTGACTCACCAGTAACATTTTCTTCTAATAATAATGCTTTAGTATTTGCATTTAATGTTTCAATTTTTTCACTATTTTGAGTAGGCTTTGATCTCATATTTTTACCACCAGATGGTATAGTTACATAACTTGTCGCATATGCAAAATTTAAACATGTAAAAAATGTCATTAAAATTAATGGAACAATTAATAATCTTTTTAAATTTGTTTTCATATATTGTACGCCCCTTTCCCTAAGATTATTACATTATAACATATTTTTCTTAAAAACTTAAGTGTTTTGTTATAATATGTAGTAATTTGTAAAATAAAAATGTAAATAATCATTTAATCAACTCCTCATATAATTATTGTAAGAAAAATATGAAAAATCCTTTAAATTTTGAAAAAAGTTAAAAATATGTGCATAAAATGGATTGATATCCCAATTTGAAATCAATCCATTTTATTTTTTTATAATAAATCAATTATTTGTGTTTTCTGAATTTTTTAAATTCATTAATTTATCCTTTATAATACAATTT
>CAZHBQ010000132.1:0-2972 GCA_964530785.1 uncultured Methanobacteriaceae archaeon
ATTTAAAAAATTATATAATATGCTTGATGCTATTGATGATGTTACAGAAATATATTATAATGTAGCAGATGTTAATGCAAGAGTTGTATACAATTATGATATAACTAACTTAATAAATAATACAATAGTTGATAATTTATTAAATTATAAAAATATAATCTACAATACAAATAGTCTTTATATGCAAAGTAATACTGTAAAAATATATGAAACTGATGAATATGTATTAGAAAATATAAATATTACAGCACCAATTATTGATAAACGACTAGCAAATAATGACATCATATTTGATATTGAAGGAAAAAATTATAATATGACAGAAACTGATGAATCATTAAATTACACATTTAAAAATGGTGGAATTCAAAAAGTACAAATTACCTATCCAAACAATCCAGATAATAATATCACATTATATTATAATATTTTAAAATTAAATACAACATTTAAACTAGATCCAATAGTAAGTAAAACTAGAAATAATATCACATTAAATACACAAATTTTTGACCAAAATGGAAACATAACTCAAGATATACAAGTTGCAATAAAAATAAATGGAAGAACACAACAACACATTCTTGCAACAAATGGACTCATAAACACAACATTAGATACAAGCAATATGATAGAAAAAACATATAATCTTACAATAATTGCTGGAAACAATAATATATACAACTCATACAATAATACAACAACAATTACAATAGAAAACAGAGAAGCAACTATAACAATAACACCACTTAATAATACAAAAACAAGAAATACAATACAAATAAAAGCAAATATCACCTATAATCAAACACCAGTAACTGAAGGAATAGTAATCTTTAAAATAAACGAAAAAACAATAAAAAATCAAAATAATGAAATAAAAGTAACAGTAATTGATGGAGTTGCCGAGCTAAACTATACAATACCAGAAAATATAGGATCTGGAAATTACACGATAACAGCTGTATATAGTAATCCATATTATAATACAATCCAAAACGTAACAACACTAGAAATATTAAAAACAAATACAAAAATAAAAATAGATAACCAAATAACAATACCGGCTAGTAGTAATACAACAGTAAAAGCATTAATTGTTGATGAAAATAACAATCCCATTGTTGGAACAACACTAGTTGCAATAAAAGTAAATGGAAGAACACAAGAACACATCCTCGTTGAAAATGGAAATATCACAACCACACTTCAAACAGACACATTTAATAACCAAAATTACACAATAACCATAATTGCAGGAGAAAATAGTTTATATAATATGAGTACTTCAAATACAACCTTGTTCATAAGAAAAATAGAATTATAAAATTTAACATAACAAGCTAAATAATTTTATTTTTCATTTTCTTTTTCTAATTTTTTTATTTAATTAAATAAATTAAATATATAATTAAAGTTACTTGATAAAAAGATAAAAACCATTATAAATATATCTAAACAAATAATATCTTATATAATCACAATTGTTAAGGAGGTGACATCATATCATATAGAAAAACATTAGGAAACGTGGAAACTAAATATTATAAAATTAATGGAAATTTAGAATTAGAAACTGGTGATATACTAAAGAGTCCTACTATAGCATATGAAACATATGGATCATTAAATAAAGAAAAAAGTAATGCTATATTAGTTTGTCATGCATTAACAGGAGATGCACATGCAGCAGGATGGCATGAAGGTGATAAGAAACCAGGATGGTGGAATATTATTATAGGTCCAGGAAAACCATTAGATACAAATAAATATTTCATTATATGTTCTAATGTAATAGGTAGTTGTAAAGGATCAACAGGACCTAGTGATATTAATCCAGATACAAATAAACCATATGGTCTTGACTTTCCAATAATTACAATTAATGATATGGTTAATACACAAAAAAAATTATTAGATCATTTAGAAATACCATATTTATTTGCTGTAGTCGGTGGATCTATGGGTGGAATGCAAGTAATACAATGGACATTAAGTTATCCAAAGATGATTAGAAATGCCATAATGATTGCATCAGGTGCATATTCAACACCACAACAAATTGCTTTTAATGCTGTTGAAAGACGAGCTATTATTGAAGATCCTAATTGGAATGAGGGAGACTATTATAATTGTGATAAAAAGCCTGAACAAGGATTGTCTGTAGCAAGAATGATAGGTCATATTACATATCTTAGTAATGAATCCATGTATGAAAAATTTGGACGTAGACTTCAAGATAAAAATACGTATAGCTATGATTTTAGTAATGAATTCCAGGTAGAGAGTTATCTTGAACATCAGGGAGTTTCATTTACAAAGAAATTTGATGCAAATAGTTATCTTTATCTTACAAAAGCATTAGATTATTTTGATGTGAGAAATAATAATTCATTAGAAGAAGCTTTTAAAAATATAGAAGCAAGAATGTTAATAATGTCTATCAATTCAGATTGGTTATACACTCATGAACACATGGAGGAGATTGTAACAGCTCTTCAAGCAAATCATGTTGATGTAAGTTATTCTAGATTAAATTCAGAATATGGACATGATGCTTTTTTAATAGAAAATGGACAGATGAATTATATTATTAGTAACTTTTTATCAAAAGCTACAGTAAAAGATGTAATGTCTCATAGAGTTGTAACAATTAAAGATACAAGTAGTGTAAAACAAGCAGCTGAAATAATGCTTAAAAAGAATAAAACTCATATTCCTGTTGTTAATGATGATAATTGTATTGTAGGAATTATTACAGCTTGGGATTTATCAAAAGCAATTGCTACTAATGGTAATTGTATTGATGATATTATGACAAAAGAAGTAATTACATGTAAAGAAAATGATTCTATATATGATGTTACAAATAAAATGAAGGAATATAATATATCAGGTATTCCTGTAATTGATGAAAATGGTGAAGTTATAGGAAATATTACTTCAGCTCATATATCTAGTTTACTTAATGT
>CAZHBQ010000132.1:2982-3523 GCA_964530785.1 uncultured Methanobacteriaceae archaeon
CTCCTTCTAATTCTTTATTTTTTTAAATTATAAATTTCTAATTTTTATGAAAATTTTTTTAATATCTTCATATTTTAAATTAAAATATATATTAAAATAAGTTACATTCTGTTAAATTAATAAAAATATGTTTTTAAAATAAGTTTTTTTTAGAATGTATATTTAAAAAAAAGATGAAGAAAGTGTATTAATTTATATCACTTCTTCTATTAAATTTGTAGTTGTTTTAAGATATTGGCTTGTTGGACTAGTTATTATTGTTACAGTATGTTTTCCTTCTTTTAAGATATTGTTTAGAGTTATTGTTGTATCTATGATTCCACCTGTTGTGGTTGTGTATTCTACTGTTTTTCCATCAATTTTTATTGCTATTTTTATATCTTTTGTTATAGTGTTTAATTGATTATCAATTATTTTTGCATCTATTTTTAATGTTGTTTCTGTGAGTTCTATTTCATTAATACTTATTGTTGGTTCTATTTTATTTACTGTTATTGTCACTATAGTTGGTAAAAGTTTTTCATTATATAATAATATGAAT
>CAZHBQ010000133.1:0-3441 GCA_964530785.1 uncultured Methanobacteriaceae archaeon
AAAAGAAAATTTTTATAGAAGTATCGGTGGAGGAGGTGTTTTAATGGATATATATGAATTAGTAAAGGTTACAAATTGAATTCTAGGTAAAAGATGGAGGTTTTATGAATATAGGAATAGATATAGACAATGTTATTTCAAATTTTAATGAAGTTTTATTAAAAGAATATTTGAATCATGATAAAGAGTTAAGAAACACAGGTATTATAAATAAAAATGCAGAGTATATAAGAAGATGTATATTTGATTGGAATGATGAAGAAGAAAGAGACTTTTATCATAATAATATTGAAAGAATTGCGAAAAGCTTAACAGTAGTTGATGGAGCAAAAGAATACATAGATAAATTAAAACAAGACGGACATATTATCTATATTATAACTGGTAGAGATAATGGAGAATATGCTGATCCATATAATATGACAAAAGAATGGTTAGATAAATTTGATATATATTATGACGAACTAATCTTAACTAATGCCTATAAAAATGACAAACATGGAAAAACAGAAAAATGTATAGAAAACAATATAGATATTATGATTGATGATTCAGTTCATATTTGTAATGATTGTATTGAAAATGGAATAACAACACTTTTAATGGACACTCCATATAATAGGCAAGAAAATATACCAAGAGTACATAGTTGGAAAGAAATATATGATTATATATCAAATTATAAAAAAGAAAGGTTAAATGTAATACTAGATACAGACACATATAACGAATGTGATGACCAATTTGCTTTAGCATATATGTTAAAATCACAAGATATTTTTAATGTTGAAGCAATAACAGTTGCACCATATTCTCATAAAGCAAAAAATGTATCAGTTATTGAAGGGCAAGAGTTAAGTTATAATGAAGTTATTAAAATATGTAATTGGTTAAATTTTGATACAACTAATAAAGTATTTCAAGGTTCAATAGATTATATTCAAAATGGATATAATGAAAATAACGATGCAGTTAATAAAATAATATAAATTGCTTTAAAAAATGAAAAAACATATATTATGGCTATAGGAGCAATAACAAATGTTGCTTTAGCAGTAAAGAAAGAACCTAAAATAATTGGTAAAATAGAAGTAATTTGGTTAGGAGGAAATAGTTTTTTACAAAAAGATAATTTAGAATTTAATTTTAAACAAGATGTTGCAGCAGTAAAAACTGTATTTGAATCAAATGTAAAATTAACTATAATTCCGTGTAAAAATGTTGCTTCTAATATGAGAACATCAGTGTATGAGTTAAATTATTTCTTAAAAGATAAGAGTGAGTTATGTAATTATTTAATTGATAGATTTTATAATGATGGTTATCACGGAATACAAGAAAGACGAGTTATTTGGGATATAAGTGTAATTGCATATTTAATCAATAGAAGTTGGTTTAAAACAGATAAGGTTAGTTGCCCAATAGTAAATGATGATACTTCATATACAAACACACAGGATAAGCACGAAATAACAATAGTTAATTATTTAGATGTAAACAATATTTACAAAGATTTATTTAAAAGATTAGGAGAATAGATATGAAAATATATATAGTTAGGCACGGACAAGTACCACACAATGCTTTAAAACAATATAACACAACAGATGAGGATTTAACCGAAACAGGTATAGAACAAGCATTGCAATTAAAAGAAAAGATTAAAAATATAGATTTTGATGTTGTTATATCATCACCACTAATAAGAGCAAAGCATACTGCCGAAATAATAACAGATAATGAAATTATATATGATGGTAGAATAAAAGAAAGAAATTGTGGCAGTCTAAGTGGACAACCATTAGAGGTGACAAATAGAGAAGAATATTGGAACTACTATACAACTATACAATATGGTACATCAGAAAATATAAAATTATTTTTTGAGAGAGTATATAATTTTTTAACTGACTTAAAAACAAAAGATTATAAAAATGTTTTAATAGTAGCTCATAGTGGTGTTTCAAAAGCATTTAGTGGATATTTTGATGGAATACAAGATGGATTGTTTTTAAATAGAGGACTTAAAAATTGTGAAATAAAGGAGTATGAATTGTGAAATTAACAAGTAATGAAGTAAAAATAATATTAGAAAATTTTAGAGGTAAAACAGAAAGTGATATATGGATAGATCATTGTATTTCTGTAGGTAATACGGCAGGTAAGATAGCACGAGCTTTAAATAAAAAAGGATACAATGTCAGTATAGATAAAACAATAACTCTTGGATATTTGCACGATATTGGAAAATATAATGGAGAATCTCATGGACATGTTATGAGAGGTTATACTTACTTAAAAGATAATGGATATGATGAAGAATATTGTAATATATGTTTAACACATTCATACTTAAATAATGATGTGATTTGTACTGCAGGAGGAGTTCCAAATCCAGCAGATAATCCTTTTCTAACAGAATTTATAAAAAATCATAAATACACAATAGAAGAAAAAATTATAAATATTTGTGATTTAATGTGCCCACAAGGAAATAAAGTATTTACAATTGACAAAAGATTAATTGATATTATGATTAGGCGAGGTGCTTATTCAAACACTCAATATCACATTAAAGAAACATTTAAATTAAAAGAATATTTTGATAATTTATTAGGGTATAATCTTTATGATTTATTTCTAGAAATAAAGGAGAACTTATGAAAATATATATTAGTAAAAAAGGAGACAATAAATGAATATAAACATAAATTCTTTAAAGTCTATATACATATCGATTATGTTCAATGAAGTAGAATTAGCAACAGCAACAGGATTTCTTATTAATAAAGATAATACTATTTATTTAATTACTAATAGGCATGTGGTTACTGGAAGAAATAATCAAACTAACAAGTGTTTAGATCAAGTAACGGCTGCAATTCCTAATAAATTAAATATATGGTTTCCATATAAAACTGATGAATATTATAAATGGTCTAGTATTAGTTATGATTTATATGACAGAAATAATGAACCATTATGGTTAGAACATCCAATATATAAAAATAAAGTGGATGTTGTCGCTTTGAAGTTAGGAACATTTGACCAAAGTATTTTTTGTTATACTCTCAATAGTTTTTATGAACCAATTGTAACAGAAAGTGTATTTATAATTGGATATCCTTTTGGATATAATGTGAGGCCTAAAGAAGGAAGATATGCAATATGGTCTACAGGAACAGTAGCAAGTGACCCTGACTTGGATTTAGAAATTAATGGAGAACAATTACCCGCTTTTTTAGTTGACGCTAAAACTCGCAAAGGACAATCTGGTTCTCCTGTTATATATCATAGTACAAATGGTATTGACAGGAAAAACAATGGCTTTGCTATTTATGGAGGACCAATAACTCACGAAATAGGAATTTATAGTGGAAGGATTAATTCAGATAGCGATTTAGG
The DNA here is from genome assembly GCA_964530785.1 of uncultured Methanobacteriaceae archaeon. GTDB lineage: Archaea > Methanobacteriota > Methanobacteria > Methanobacteriales > Methanobacteriaceae > Methanosphaera. The sequence continues at coordinate 3,406 of CAZHBQ010000133.1, forward strand.
GTATGTGTGGAAATGGAAATTAATAGAAGAAATAAT
>CAZHBQ010000134.1:0-3391 GCA_964530785.1 uncultured Methanobacteriaceae archaeon
AATATCCATCTTCAGTCGTAAAAGTGGCTTCATACTCTTGCTTATCCTCTTCAGATAATTCATCATAAGTAATTCCATTATCAATAAATTTAAGATTTGTTTCTACGGATAAATAATCAAATAAATACCCATCTTTAACTGCCTTTGATAATTCATATCCATATGTAGGAATACCATTTTCTAAATCAAATATTTCATATGTGTTTTTTTCTACCTCATCTTTAGGTGTAGCTGTTAAACCAACAATAAAGCTATCAAAATATGTAAAAATATCTTTATACTTATTATAAATAGATCTATGTGCTTCATCACAAATAATTAAATCAAAATGACCACATGTATATAATTTCTTTTCTTCATATTTTACTGAATCTATACAATTCATCATTGTCTGATATGTAGAAAAAACAGCACGAGCATTATAATTATCTTTCTCTTCTACTAAATTTGTTACTGACATTTCAGGAAGCATATTTACAAAACTTCTCTTAGCTTGTGTAACAAGCGAATTTCTATCTGCTAAAAATAAAATGTTTTTAATCCACCCTGCCTCCACTAGAACTTTCACGAGTCCAATAACTGTTCTTGTTTTACCAGAGCCTGTTGCCATAACAAGTAAGGCTTTTCGTCTATTCTTTTTTTAAAACTTTCACATACTGCTTTAATAGCACCTTGCTGATAATATCTTCCTGCAATATTTAGATCCACTCTAATATTATTTAGTTTGACTTTCATTTTTCTAAGATTATAAAGTTTTTCTAAATCTCTTTTTGAATATACTGCTGCGACTTTTCTTTCTGGATATTGGTGATCATCAATTCTTGTATCAAATCCATTAGTTAAAAAAACAATTGGACGTCGCTTATATTTTTTTCTAATAAATCAGCATATAGCTTAGCTTGTTGGCGACCTTTTGAAGGATCAATACAAGTTTTCTTTGCTTCAATAACTGCAAGTGGTCTATGAGAATCATCAAATAAAACATAATCAGCGTATCCAACCTTACTTTTATTAGGCATACCATATAATTTAACTTCATTTAACCAATCTTTTCCTTCAATCCATCCTGCATCTCTAAGCATCGAATCTATGTATAATTTTCTTGTCTTAAACTCACTTAATTCTAATGGTTTTGGAACATAATTTTGTTTTTGCTCCTCTCTACGCCATGTTAATTCTTTCTTTAATTTTTGATTTTCTTTAATAAGTTCTTCTAATTCAATTTCAGTTATTTTATTCTCTGAATTTATCTCCTTTATTTCTCCATTTAGCAATGATTTATCATAATTTCTTTCTTCATATACATCACTATAACAACAAGAAATAAAATCCATGAAATAAAACAAATTTTCTAAACATAATTGTGCAATATCGTCAGAGATTTTCTTATCATCATGAGCAGCCATATTTCCATTAATACGTATAAAATCCAAACGTTTATATAAATTTTCATCTATAATATCTTGGAAATCTTCCGACCTCATTAAACTGTATAATGTACTCTGATAAGGAGTTTTTAAATCGTTATCCACTGAATACATCCATTTAATTGCCATTTCCATAGCTCTCCGACAATTTAATACACATGTTGTCGCATCAATATGATAGTTTTTCTCTGCGATAACAACAGCATCAGCAAAACTATTAAATTTAGATTCGTTTTTTAAATAATCAAAATTAGTCATATTCATTCCTCCCTTCTTTTTTATATAAATTTTAATTTAGTCATTAGTGCAATTTAATTTAGTCATTTTTTAAAAAAAGACGAAATTGAATTAAATTGACAAAATTATAACTTTAAAAAATAAAGAAATATTTTAAATTACATTACTTGTAAAACTCTAAAACATATTATTATTAAAATAAAATTTCTACTCCATTTTTTATCAAATTTTATATATCTCATTGAGAAACCAAATTTTTTTGATATAATATGAAAGAAATATGATAATTAAAGGAGAGAATTTATGAAAAAAAGAAATTGTTTTATTGGTCAATCAGGTGGCCCAACCGCTGCTATTAATGCAAGTTTAGCTGGTATTATTAGCGAATGTATATCAACTCATCAATTTGAACATGTTTATGGAATGATTAATGGAGTTAAAGGTTTACTAGAAGATAAATATATTGATTTATTAGAAATTTTTGATAACGAAGAAAAGATAGAACATTTAAAATTATCTCCCGCTATGTATTTAGGAAGTTGTCGATATAAACTGCCAAAATATAATGATGATCCACAAACATATCAATATTTATTTCAAAAATTTAAAGAATTAAATATTACTGATTTTTACTATATTGGAGGTAATGATTCCATGGATACTGTTGCTAAACTATCTTCATACTCCACATTAACTCATTCTCCAATACGTTTTATTGGTATTCCAAAAACAATAGATAATGATTTAATGGGTACTGATCATACTCCTGGATTTGGAAGTGCTGCTAAATATGTTGCTACTTCAATGTTAGAAATCGCTTATGATAGTTCTATTTATAAATTAAATGCTGTAACTATCGTAGAAATCATGGGAAGAAACGCTGGTTGGTTAACAGCTGCAAGTGCTCTAGCACGTACAGAAACATCTCAAGCACCTGATTTAATATACTTACCTGAAGTACCTTTTTCAGTTGATAAATTCTTAGATGATATAAAAGAAGTATTTAAAAGAAAAAGAAGTATTATTATTGCAGTAAGTGAAGGAATCAAGGATGAAAATGGACAATATTTAGATCATAATTCCAAATACACAAAAACAGATGCTTTTGGACATATATTACATTCAGGTACAGGTAAATTATTAGAAACGATAGTATATAAAGAATTTAAATGTAAGGTAAGAAGCATTGAATTAAATGTCTTACAAAGATGTGCAGGACATATATCCTCATTAATAGATTTAGATGAATCATTTGAAATAGGTAAATATGCAGTTAAAACATCTATGAATGGAGAAACAGGTGTTATGATGGTCTTTAATCGTATATCTAATAATACTTATGTTATTGAATGTGATTATAAAGATGTTAATAAAATTGCTAATCTAGAAAGTAGAATTCCAATAAATTGGATTAATAAAGAACATAATGATATTACTAAAGAACTATATAACTATCTATATCCTTTAATACAAGGAGAAGTCAACATTAATTATCAAAATGGAATTCCTCAATATGTTGATATCTCTCATTTAATGAAATAAAAGCCCTCACACAAAAGGGCTTTTTATATAATATTTATAATCACTCTTATCAATATACATAATAGTAACGATACAATAAAAGTATGATTATTGAATATTCTATATGTCAATATCATAAATAATCCTATAAAGATTTCAATAAATAAAGTAACTAATATACCAATAATACAAATATGATCATATAA
>CAZHBQ010000135.1:0-3389 GCA_964530785.1 uncultured Methanobacteriaceae archaeon
TATTCACAATTGTAGGACAAAGCTTCCTATGGAATATGGTACGTAAGATGGTAAGTGCATTATTACATGTAGGTTATGGTGAATTAACATCTAGTGATATAGAAGAATTACTTCAACCAAAAGAGTTAAGACAATACATTAGATTACAACCAGCCCCAGCAAATGGATTAATTCTTAGTGATATGAATTATAAAAATATTAAATTTAAAGATTCCCAATATGCTAAAGATAAACTTATTAAAGTTTTAAAAGAGGAATACATATCACATCAACAGGAAAAAATGACAGATAAAAAACTTATTGAAATATTAGAAAATATAAGATGATTTATATGAAAATTGGAATTGTACTAGGTACTAGACCTGAGATTATAAAAATGTCTCCAATGATTGATGAAATAAAAAGAAATAATGCTGAATATGTAATTATTCATACAGGTCAACATTATGATATGGAAATGTCACAACAATTTTTTATTGATTTAGATCTTCCACTACCACAATATAATATTGGAATTGGTTCAAACACGGCAATTAATCAGGTAAGTATTATCATATCAAAACTTGAAGAAATACTTGTAGAAGAAAATGTTGATATTGTATTAGTTCAAGGAGATACAAATGCAGTTCTTGCAGGAGCTTTAGCTGCAAATAAATTAAAAATACCAGTTGGACATATTGAAGCAGGACTTAGATCTTTTGATAAAAATATGCCAGAAGAAATAAATAGATTAATTGCTGATGATTGTTCTAGTCTTTATTTTGTTCCTACAAAAGAAACTGGAATAAATCTCTTAAATGAAGGAGTAAATCATAATTCAATACATGTTACAGGAAATACTATTGTTGATGCATGTATGAGAAATCTTGATATTGCACTAGAAAAAAGTGAAATTAATAAAAAAGTTAAATTTGAGAATTATATTGTACTTACACTTCACAGAGCAGAGAATGTAGATGATGATGAAAGATTAGAAAATATTGTTACAAGTCTTATTAATCTTCCATATAATATTGTATTCCCATTACATCCACATACACATAAATCATTAGAAAATCTTAACTTATATGATAAACTAGCTAACTCATCTAATATTCAAATTATGAAACCTTTAGGTTATCTTGACTTTTTAGCTCTTATTTCAAAGAGTGATCTTATATTAAGTGATTCTGGTGGAGTTCAAGAAGAAGCTATTACTCTTAATATTCCATGTGTTACTTTAAGATATAATACAGAACGTCCTGAAACTATTAGTGCTGGTGGAAATATTCTTGCAGGAACTGATAGTGAGGAAATTACAAATAATATAAATAATATTCTTAATAATCAAGATGTTTATGATAAGATGACTTCAGCTAAAAATCCTTATGGTGATGGAAGTAGTGCTCAGAAGATATTTTCTATTATCAGTAAGGAATATTCAAGAAATTCTCTTAAAATAAGACGTGCTGATGAAATAATGGACTTTGAAGGGTATCATTTAGAAGTTATATCTAGTGATATTACAGTTTCTGATTATGAAAATGAAAATAAAAACACTATAATTGAACAAGTATTTGATAATGGTAATAGTCAATTTGTTGAAGATGATTTGAAACTAAAAAATAAAACAATTATTGTTAAATGTTTTAAATAAATAATACTTCTTTAATTCTTAGGAAAAATAATCCTCTTTTTTTATCTTCTTTTTTAGTATTTTATAAAAAATTAATGATAATATAAAATAATAGTATTTCTATAGTTTTATATAATAATTAATACTTTAACTTTTATTTTCTTATTAATAAATAGGAAAGAGTAATTTTTATTAATTAAATATAATTAGGGAACTGGTATAAATATGAATTTTAATGAGATAAAAGTTGGAATTTTTGGTTTAGGACATATTGGACTTCCTACAGCAGCAATTCTTGCAAATAACAATATCCATGTTATTGGAGCAGATGTAAATGAAGATACTGTTAAAAATATTAATCAGGGAAAGGTTTCATTTAAAGAGCCTGGTCTTGATAGCTTAGTTGAAAATGCTCTAAAAAGTAATTATTTAAAAGCAACAAGTGATTTAGAATTTGCTGCAAGAGAATCAGATATTCAAATTATTATTGTACCAACTCCTATATATGAAGATAAAAGTGCTGATATTTCATATGTTATTTCAGCTTGCAAAAGTATTAAAAAAGGACTCAGTAAGGGAAATCTTGTTATTATTGAAAGTACTGTTCCTCCTGAGACTGGAAATAAAATTGTTAAAACAATTCTTGAAGAATCTGGTCTTAAGTGTGGAAAAGATTTTATGTTAGCATATAGTCCTGAAAGAGCACTTCCTAATAATACAATTTATGAGATGACACATAATGTTCGTGTTGTTGGTGGTTATGATGAAAAAAGTGCTAATTTAGCTATTAAATTATATTCACATATTACAAGTGGAGATATTATTAAAGTTAAGGATATTACTAGTGCTGAAATGGTTAAATTAATGGAAAATACTTACCGTGATGTTAATATAGCTCTTAGTAATGAATTTGCACTTATCTGTGAAAAGATTGGTGTTGATGTTAATGAGGTTATTGGTGCTGCTAATTATCATCCACGAGTAAATATTCACACTCCAGGTCCTGGTGTTGGTGGTCATTGTATTCCTGTTGATCCTTACTTTTTAATTGAACTTGCTAAAAATCATGGTATTAGTGCTGATTTAATTAAAAGTTCACGTAAAATAAATAATAGTATGCCAGAACATGTGCTTAATATCTTATTAGATAATATTAAGGGTAAAAAGGATGATTTTTCTGTTGGTATTCTTGGAATATCATATAAAGGCAATGTTGATGATGTTCGTGAATCACCATCAAAGGATATTATTGATTTACTTAAAAGTCATAATTTTAATGTTGTTGCTCATGATCCGCTAGTTTCTTGTGATGTTATTGAATCTTTTGGTGTTAAATCTGTAAGTTATGATGATGCTCTTAGTTGTGATTGTGTTATTGTTATGACTGATCATGATTTATATAAAAATATTACTCCTGAAATGGTAGTAAACAAGTTTATTATCTCTACAAGACCTATTCTTGATTCTTCATTATTTAGAGATAATGGTATTAATTTTCAAGCAATTGGAGATATTAATTAATATATATCTTAATTTTCTTTTTTTGTCGTGTTTTTTATGAAGTTACTAGTTTTTGAATATTCAAGTATTTATTATGATGATGTCTTATTATCTGAAGGTTTTAACATGCTAAAAGGATTGTTAAATGATCTTGATAAGTTAGATTTTTCTGTTGATTACTTACTAAATGATAAGTTATCAATTAATAATTTAGATAATTGTAATTGTATTTATTTATCCGATAATCTTGAGGAGTACTTAGAAGCTAATTCAG
>CAZHBQ010000136.1:0-3374 GCA_964530785.1 uncultured Methanobacteriaceae archaeon
ATATTTCATGCTTTTTTAATTAATTAAGTAGTGAATTATTATGAAGATTATTCTGTATCTACTTCTATATCAAAATCTAAATATATTGTATTTATCTACAAAACTATATTTACTTATAAAATAAATCTTCTAATAAAAATTATTTATCACTTACCATTTTTTTTCTTCTTTTTTATGGTCATGATTTTCTCTTCTTTCTACAATCATTTGATCAAACCAATCTACCATATTAGGATCATAATGTGAAAAGAATTGACTTGTTTTTGTATCTAATTCTTTAATTTTTTCCATATCTTCTGTTGAAAGTTCAAAATCAAATATCTCTATGTTTTCTTTCATTCTTTCAATATGTGTTGATTTAACAAGAGTTACAACATTTCTTTGAGTAAGATAACGAATAATTACTTGTGCTACTGTTTTATTGTATTGTTCTCCTATTTCTTTTAGAACTTCATTATCAAAGATATTATTTCTTCCTTCTGCAAGTGGTGCCCATGCTTCTATTTGAACTCCATATTTTTCCATATTTTCTTGTGCTTCTATTTGTTGATTGAAAACATTTGTTTCAACTTGATTTATTTGTGGAATTATTTCTCTTCCAAATAGACATATGTCACTAAGCCTGTCAGGATAGAAATTTGACACTCCTATTGCTTTTATTTTTCCTTCTTTATATAATTCTTCTAATGCTTTATATGCACCATAATAGTCACTAAATGGTTGATGTAAAAGAACAAGATCAAGATAATCTACTTTTAATTTTTTGATTCTTCAACTGATTTTTTACAATTTTCATAGCCATAGTTATCTATCCATACTTTTGTTGTTATGAATAATTCTTCTCTTGGAACTGTTGTTTTTTCTATTGCATTACCAACTTCTTCTTCATTAAAATAACTTTGTGCTGTATCAATTAATCTATATCCTGCTTCAATTGCATCAAGAACACATCTTTCACATTCTTCTTTTGATACTTGGTATACTCCATATCCTAATTTTGGTATTTCTACATTATTATTTAATTTTATATATTCCATAATCTAATCTCCTTTTATTTTATTCTTTAAGTTTATTGTATTCTTCATCTGTTACTTCTTCACACCAGGTATTTGTTGTTTCTTCTCCTGGAACTTCTACAGCTATGTGACTAAACCATGAATCTTTTTTTGCTCCATGCCAATGTTTAACATTTGCTGGTATTGTGATTACCATTCCTGGTTCTAAACTTACTGCTTTTTTACCTTCTTCTTGGTACCATCCTTCTCCATCTATGCATATGAGAATTTGACCTCCACCAACTTTAGCTTCATGTATGTGCCAGTTATTTCTACATCCTGGTTCAAATGTTACATTTGCTAGGAGTACACTAGTCTCTTCAGGATTTGTTAATAAGTTTAGGTATGAGTTACCTGTAAAATATTGTGCAAATCCATCATTTGGTTCTCCTAAACCGAAGTCTCCTCCATGTTTTTGATTATTGTTATTCATTTTTTCACTTCATTTTAAAATCATATATATAATTTAAGTTTAAATTTTTTATATATATATAATTTATTATTTTATATTATTTAAAATGTTACATTTAATAAAAGAAAATATATTAATCCACAGATAATTTTTAAATACAATACACAATAAAATTTAATCTATATAAACAAATATTTTCATAAAATAAAACTTTAGGATATTAAATAACATGAGTAAACTAAAATTAAATAGTGATCAACAACAAGCAGTCTGTTATACTGATAAAAAACCACTTCTTTTACAAGCAGGACCCGGAGCCGGAAAAACAAGAGTTTTAATAGAACGAATAAAATTTTTATTGAAAAATACTGATATTAAACCAGAATCACTTCTTGTTATTACATTTACAGTTAAAGCTGCAGAAGAATTAAAATATAGATTAGCTGATGATCCAGACATTAATATATCTACAATAAATAAAATGCAAATATCAACAATACATAGTTTTTGTTCAAAACTTCTCTCAGAATATGGGTATTCTGGTCTTGAAATTCTTAATAATGATAATAAGAAATCACTCTTTATCAGAAAACATAAAAAAGAACTAGGATTTATGTATGAATCATATATACCAGGTTCTCAGATAAAAGAAGTTATTAAGAAATTTGATGAATTCACATCATTTAAAGTAAATGTAGAGAAATTACTTGAATATATTAAAAAAGAAAGACCAATAGATAAAGAATATTTAGAATTAATTAACTCCCATAAAAAAATAGATGAAAAAGGAAATATAAACTTTGAATTCCCATATGATGAAATAAATGATAAAGAAAATAAACATTTGAAAAAAAGCTGGTATCATGCACAATATAAAGCTATGGTTAAAGCATACCCTAAATACATTGAACTTCTTGAAAAAGAAAATATGGTTGATTTCAATCTTCTTCAAATAAAAGCTGAAAAATTACTTCAAGATGAACAAATTCAAAAAGAAGTACGTTTTAAAAATATTTTAATAGATGAATTTCAAGATACCGATCCAATACAAATGAGAATATTTGATCATCTAATGAAATATGCAGAATCATTCTGTGTTGTAGGAGATGATGATCAAAGTATATATTCCTTCCGTGGATCATATCCTAAATTTTTCACACAATTTCATGAAAATTATGATTCAAACATAATAACTCTCAAAACAAACTATCGTTCAAGTAAAAGTATTGTTGAATTTAATGAAAACTTTATAAAAGATGATAGAATAAATAAGAAAGATCTTCAACCAAACAGGACTGATGATACACCAGTATTCTATTTAGATAATATGGATATGTTAAGTGAATCTCAAAGTATATGTGAAGTTATAAAATATATGAAAAAAACAGGAAAAATTACTAATTACTCAGATATTGCAATACTCTCTCGTGCAAAACGTGACACGAAAATGAAAAATCTTCAAATTGAATTAGAAAATCAAAAAATACCATATTATATGGTAGATCAAGATATACTATTAAACCAAGATGAAATAAAAGTAGCAATAACACTACTCTGGTTTATGCTCAGCCCACCTGAAAAAAATATAACAAGTAGATGGGAAAAAGATTGGCTTAACTTATATGCATTTACTAATGAAAAATATAATTCAAGCAAATACTTCAAACTAACAGAAAAAACCATGAATATACTTATAGGTATTCAGGACAAATACCATGAAGATCTCTTAAAAATAGAACATGAAGTATATCTTGAAAAAATGGGAAAGAAAAGTCGTACAAGAAAATATACGGGAGTATTTAATAGACCAAAAGAAATATTAGAACTAATCCTTGAAAGAGTAAATAAAATTGATATAAGAACATTAAATATTGAAGAACTTAAAAAATTAGGAATAACTGATACTC
>CAZHBQ010000137.1:0-3364 GCA_964530785.1 uncultured Methanobacteriaceae archaeon
TAGATTCTTCTATTGGCAATGAGGCACAAAATAAATCATTTAAAGGTGAATTTGTAATTGAAACTTACTAGGAAATTGTAATATGCAATTTCTTTTTCTTTAATTATTTGCTATAATATATATCGATTTAGGAAATGAGTGATATATATGAAAACACCGAATATGTTAGATGCAAAAAAAAGAACAAATGAAAAAGTAAGTATATTATATGATGAATACAAAATAACAAAAGATATGAAAATAGGTACAAATAAAACCTATCATATTAAAACCTATGGATGCCAAATGAATGAACATGATTCTGAAATTATATGTGCAATGTTAGAAGAAATGGGATATAAAAAAAATGATGTTATGGAAGAATCTGATGTAATTATTTTGAATACATGCGCAATTAGAGAAAATGCTCATAATAAGGTATTTGGTATGTTAGGTAGAATTAAGCATTTAAGGGAGGAAAGACCAAATATAATAACTTGTTTATGCGGATGTATGGCACAAGAAGAGGTTGTTGTTGATGAAGTTAAAAATAAAATGAAATGGGTAGATATCATTTTTGGTACTCACAACATACATAGATTTCCAATACTTTTAAATGAGGCAGTAAAAACAAAAGAAAGAGAAATTGAAGTTTATAGTAAAGAAGGAGATATAATTGAAAATCTTCCTTATATAAGAGATAACAAATATAAATCATGGGTAAACATTATGTATGGGTGTGATAAATTCTGTACATATTGTATAGTACCTTATACTAGAGGAAAACAAAGAAGTAGAAAACATGAAGATATAATAAAAGAAGTTGAAGATTTAATAAAAGATGGTGTATTAGAAGTTACACTATTGGGTCAAAATGTTAATGCCTATGGTAAAGATTTATATGATAATTATGGCATGGAAAACTTACTTGAAGATGTTGCAAAAACTGGTATTAAAAGAATTAAATTTGTAACTTCACATCCATGGGATTTTACAGATAAAATGATTGAAGTAATAAATAAATATGATAATATTTTACCCTTTGTTCATTTACCTGTTCAATCAGGTAGTGATAGAATATTAAAACTTATGGGAAGAAGATATACTAAAGAATCATATTTAGAACTATTTAATAAAATGAGAAATCAAATAAAAAATGTAAGTATTACTACAGATATAATTGTGGGATTCCCTGGTGAAACTGATGAAGACTTTAAGGAAACTTTAGATTTATATGAAAAGTGTAAATTTGATTTAGCATACACTTTCATCTATTCACCTAGAGTTGGTACTCCTGCAGCAAAAATGAAAGATGATATATCAGATGATATAAAAAAAGAAAGATTAGAAAAATTAAATGAGTTAGTTAATAAATATGCATTAGAAAGTAATCAAAAGCTTTTAAATAAAACTGTTAGTGTCTTAATAGAAGGAGTTAGTGAAAAAAGTTCTGATGTTTTAATGGGATATACAGATACAAATAAATTAATTAATGTAAAAGCAGACAAAACAAACATTGGTAAAATTATCAATGTTAAGGTTACTGATGTAAAAACATGGAGTTTGGATGGTAAAGCTTTATAAATAATAAAAAGTGCCTGAAAATATAGACACTTTTTTATTATTTGCGCATAGATTAAATTGAGGGGGGATTATAGTGGCAGCATACAAAGAAATAGTTACTAAGGCTATACTTGGTAAAGGTAAAAAATTTTTCAAAAATGATTACGTTTTAACTACCGAAGTAGAGCCTTCAACAGTATTAGGGTGTTGGGTAATTAATCATCAATTCAAAGGATATGAAACAAATGGTAAAATTGTAATCGATGGAAGTTATGATGTAAATATTTGGTATTCATATGATAATAATAGCAAAACATCAGTAGTAACTAAAAAACAAGATTACAGCGAAACAGTTAGTGTAAGAAAGAGGGAAAATGCAAATCTCTCAGATGATAGCAGTATTATAGTAAGAAGTTTAAAACAACCTACATGTACTAATGTAAATATTGTAAATGGTAATATTGAATATACAATTGAAAAGGAATTAGGAATTGAAATAATTGGGGAAACAAAAATGAAGATAGCTATTGAAGAAGATGAGGAGCCATGGGATATAATAGAAGATGAAGTTGATGAAAAAATTGAAAAAGAAATTGATGATAATGTAGAGGAAGACTTCATATAATAGTAGTGTCAACCAAAAATAGTTGACACTTTCTTTTTAGTTTGTTATAATATATGCGAAAAAAGGAGGAATAGATATGGCAGTTAAGTTAAGATTAAAAAGAATGGGAGCTAAAAAAAGACCATTTTATAGAATTGTTGCAGCAGATTCAAGAAGTCCAAGAGATGGAAGATTCATTGAAACAGTTGGTACATATAATCCAATAGTAGAACCTGCTGAAATTAAAATCGATGAAGAAAAAGCAATTAAATGGCTTAAAGATGGTGCATTACCTACTGATACAGTTAGAAATTTATTGAGTCAAGCTGGAATCATGAAAAAATTTCATGATGAAAAAAGAGGTAAATAATAATGGATTTTGTAAAATTAACTGAGCAATTAGTAAAATCATTAGTTAAAAATCCTGATATGGTGACTGTTAAAGAATTTGAAACCGGAGAGGAAGATTTTCATAACATTCAAGTATTAGTTGATAATGATGATATGGGTGCTTTAATTGGAAAGGGCGGTAAAACTGCCAAAGCAATTAGAACTATAGTTCAAGCTAGTGGTTATATTAATGGAAATAAAAAGATTAAAATTGAAATTGATTCATTTTAATCTTTTTAATTTTAATAAGTTTCTATTACAAATTCACCTTTAAACGATTTATTTTGAGCCTCATTGCCAATAGAAGAATCTAACCACATTAAATACTCATAATCAACAGTTTTATTTACCTCAAGTTTTCCCTCATATAAAATTATATCAGTATAATCTATTGTTTGTCTTTTTTGTTGATCTTCAAATTTGTTAGTATTTTCATTATTATCAATTTTTAAATAGTAGTTAAACCAATTATAATCTATATCATTACTAATTCTATATATTATTCTATAATTAACTTCTTTTGTTCCATTATTTATTATTTTATATTGTGCTTTTTCATAATTGTCTAAAGCATATTCATTATCCATTGGAAATATATTAGATAATTCTAATGGTTTAATCTCTTTCAAAGTAACTTCTTTATTACCTGAATTATAAGCTACAGCTTGGCTTACAGTACTTCCTTGATTAAAAATATTGTAACTAAAAAATGCGATAAATATTGCTGCAAAAATTTCTATAGATAATTTAATAATAGTTTTATTCATACATATCCCCCTCTTTTTCATTATATATTATACCACATTTCTTAGTATAATGCAAAAAAAG
>CAZHBQ010000138.1:0-3360 GCA_964530785.1 uncultured Methanobacteriaceae archaeon
AATTTGTAAAATATTTTTGACAAAAAAGGAAAATTAGTAAAAATTAAAAAAATTACAATAAATTTTTTATTGTAACTTTAAAAAGAATTATAATTTTATTTATGTGAACTATTGATATACATACAAATGCTTGGCATAATGCATACGTATACATTTGAAAATATATCAGATGTTTTCCCTTTCTTAATAAAGAAAGGTGGTGGTTATTATGACAAAAAGGGAATACTCCCTATTTATTGTAATTCTGCTATTATTCTTTATAGTAATCACCTTACTATTTAAATAATAAAAACATCTGATCTCAACATTAGTTGATTTCAGATGTACACCCTTAAGGGATTACATATGATTTACCACAATCGAATGTATCCTTTTTTATTTTATGAGAAAATTCTCATCTGTATACAATATATCATAAATATATTTGTTTATCAAGTTAATTTTATTATTTCCATACCCAATTTTTAACCTCAGGCATATCTTCTCCATATTCACGAATATATTGTTTATGTTCAACTAATTTATCATTACACCATTGGTTAAGTACAGAAGCCCTATTACCTAATTCAGGTAAGTATTTTAAAGCATCACGAACTAAATTAAACCTATCAATTTTATTTTGAACACGCATATCAAATGGAGTTGTAATTGTTCCTTCCTCTATATATCCATGAACGTGAACATTTTGGTTATGTCTTTTATAAATTAGTTGATGTATTAAACTTGGATATCCATGGAATGCAAAGATTACAGGTTTATCCTTAGTAAAAATCATATCATAATCCATATCACTTAATCCATGTGGATGTGTAGTATCAGGTTGTAAACGCATTAAATCAACAACATTTACCACACGTATTTTTATATCTTTAAAGTTTTCCCTTAATATTGAAGTTGCCGCTAAAATTTCAAGTGTTGGAGTATCTCCTGCACATGCCATTACTATATCTGGTTCTTCATATTGATCATTACTTGCAAAATTCCAAATACCAATTCCTTGGGTACAATGTTTTACTGCTTCTTCCATTGTTAACCACTGAGGTCTAGGATGTTTTGAAGCAACAATTACATTAATATAATCCCTACTTTTTATACAATGGTCAAAACAAGATAACAAACAGTTTGCATCTGGTGGCAAATAAATCCTTGTAATATCTGCTTTTTTAGTTATCAAATGATTTAAAAATCCTGGATCTTGATGTGTAAATCCATTATGATCTTGTTGCCATACATGTGATGTTAAAATATAATTTAGGGAGGATATTTCTTCACGCCAAGGAAGTTCTTTAGTAACTTTTAGCCACTTAGCATGTTGACTAGTCATAGAATCTATTATACGAGTAAAAGCTTCATAACAATCAAAAAATCCATGTCTACCTGTAAGTAAGTAACCCTCTAATAACCCCTCACAAATATGCTCTGACAAAAACGAATCTACAACGGCACCATCACTACTTAAATATTCATCATTTTTATATGTTATAGCATTCCATTTTCTATTAGTTTTTTCAAATACTGCATTAAGTCTATTAGATAAAGTTTCATCTGGTGCGAAAGCTCTAAAATTTCTTTTATCTTTATTTAATTCAATAACATCACGTATATATTTACCAAGTTCTATCATATCTTGTGCGATTACATTACCAGGTTTTGTAACCTTTACTTCATATTCTCTAAAGTCAGGTAATCTTAAATCTTTTAAAAGTAGACCACCATTAGCGTTAGGATTTGCTCCCATCCTTCTATTTCCAACTGGCACTAATTCTTTTAATTCTGGTATTAATTTCCCATCTTTATCAAATAATTCTTCTGGATGATAACTTTTTAACCATTTATTTAATATACTTAAATTTTTAGGGTTATCTTTATTTACTAAAATCGGAACTTGATGAGCTCTAAAACTACCTTCAATTTGTTTTCCCTCAACTTCTTTAGGACCTGTCCATCCCTTTGGAGTCTTTAAAATAATCATTGGCCAAGTTGGTCTTTCTTTACTATCGCTATTTTTAATTTCTTGAATTTTTTCAATAATTATATCTAAGGTTTTAGCCATTTCATCATGAATATTGACCCCATCTTTTAGCTCTACAACATATGGTTCCCAACCGCAGCCTTTAAAAAAGTTAATTCTCTCTTCATCACTGATACGTGCAAATACTGTAGGATTAGCAATCTTATATCCATTTAAATGTAATATTGGTAAAACAACCCCATCAGTTTTAGGATTAATCAGCTTATTTAAATGCCATGATGTTGCAAGTGGACCTGTTTCAGCTTCACCATCACCAATAACACATGCGGCAATTAGATCAGGATTATCCAACACTGCACCAAAAGAGTGAACTAAACTATAACCAAGTTCTCCACCTTCGTTTATAGAACCTGGAGTTTCAGGTGCAACATGACTTGAAATACCTCCTGGAAAACTAAATTGTTTACATAATTTTTTAAGACCCTCAATATCCTCAGTTATATTTGGATATACTTCACTATAAGTACCTTCAAAATATGTATTAGTAACTATTGCTTGTCCACCATGTCCAGGACCTGAAACATATATCATATTTAAATCATATTTTTTTATAATCCTATTTAAATGTAAATACACAAAATTTTGACCTGGTGCGGTACCCCAATGTCCTACAACATTAGGTTTAATATCCTTTATAGTTAATTTCCTTCTAAGTAATGGATTATCCAATAAATATAATTGAGCAACTGATAAATAATTGGAAGCCCTAAAATACATATCCATCTTATTTAATAAATCTTTATCAAGATAAGTATCATTCATAAATTTTCCCCTTTTCTATATCTTTAATTCCATTAGTATACCATCAACCCCATTATAATATTTTTTTCTAAGTGCAACTTCTTTAAATCCAAACTTCTTATATAATTTAATTGCATTTTCATTATCAATTCTTACTTCCAAAGTAATATTATATTTATCAGAATTATTATCTATTATATATTTCATTAATTTGGAAGCTACTTTTTTATTTCTAAATTCAGGACTAACAAATATATATGCAATTTCTAATTTATCATATATTTCATAATAATAACAAAATCCAATAACACTATCATTATAAATATATACTAAATATTTAGAAAATGGATTATCTTCTTCTATTAAATCTTTTTTATCACTAATATTTAAAATTTCTTTTTTAAAAGTATCAGATTCAATAATCATTTAAATCACTTCTTTTAAATAGATTGGATTAACTTTATGTGGATTTACTGGTGTTTCATTTTTATAATAATTAATTACAGAAACTATATCCAAATTTTTTCTATCACCATCATCGCTTTCTGATTCTACTAATTTATAATTTTCTAATTTACTAATTCTAT
>CAZHBQ010000139.1:0-3355 GCA_964530785.1 uncultured Methanobacteriaceae archaeon
TTGGAAAATACCCAAGCAGTATTAAAGAATTAACTTCTAAAAAAGATTAAATAAAATAATAAATTATTTTATTTTAAAATTCTTTGATTCTTCAACTATTAATTCTAATTGTCCATTATATTGTGTTATTTTTCCAACAACTGTAACATTCATATTATTTTTTATATCAAAGTTTATTTCTGTTGATGGAAATATTACAATATTTATTGATGAAGAATTATCGTATATTTTAACTATTTTAGTTCCAGTTTTTGTTATAGTATATGATTCTACTATTCCATTTATTTCTACTTGATTATCTATTTTTGAATTGTCAATTTCAGAAATCATTAATGATTCAGGCATTACATATCCTGTTGTCATGATTAGTCCTAATAGTCCAATTATTGTTGTTATTATTGAAATTTTAAATATTTTTTCATCATTCATAATATATTAATAATAATATTATTTTTATAAGCTAAGATTAACTTTTTTCTAAAAATACTATTTGTTTTAATTTATCTACTGTATCTACTTGATCAAGACCTATATCATCACGGATTCCTTTTATTGCAGGAAAACGAAGAGAATATCCTGTTTCATATTCATTACTTTCTACTATTTCACTGTATGCTACTTCTAATATAACTTCTGGTTTAAATGTTACATTTTGTTCTTCTTGTGATATTATTAATTTTTCCATTCGTTTTGTTAATGATGCTAGCATGTCATCATCCATTCCTGTTGCTGCATGAACTAATGTTTTATATTCTTCTGTAGATGGTTCATATAATGATAATAGATATGATCCAAAGAATTTTGCTCTTTTACCTTTTCCATATGTTCCTCCGGTAATTACACAGTCTAATGTTTCTCTTACTGGTTTATATTTGAACATGTTTTTTCCACGTTTTCCTGGAGAATATGGACTTTGTGTATTTTTAAGCATTATTCCTTCGTGTCCTGCTTGAATTGACCAGTTAAATAGATCTTCTGCTTCAACATAATTATCAGGAGTTACTACTTTCATAGTACTTAGTTCTACATTTTCTGATGTTTTAACTATTTGTTCAAGTAGTTCTCTTCTTTCTATTAATGGATATTCAGCTGTCGGTTTTTCATAATATAATACATCAAATAAAAATACTTTTAAAGGAATTTTTTCACGCATTTTTTCAATATTATATTTTCGTTTTACTCTTTGAAGAATATATTGGAAGGATATTGGTTTGTTATCTTTCGTTGCTATAACTTCTCCTTCTATGATAAAATCTTTATCTGGTAATGCTTCTTCTATATATTCTACTATCTCAGGTAATGCTTCTGTAACATTTTCAAGACGTCTTGTGAATAATTTTGTTTTACCATCTTTATGATGTATTTGCATACGTATTCCATCATATTTTGTTTCAGAAATTACATGTTCCATCTCAAAGATACTTTCTTTTATTCCAGGACTTAGTTGTGCAAGCATTGGTTTTATTGGTTTTCCTGGTGTTATTGTTAAGTTTTCAACTAATTCTTGTGATCGTTGTGCTTTAGATGCTACTTCTCCTAAATCATTTGATAACATATATGCTCTGTCAATTATTTCTTTACTTATACCATATGCTTGAGATATTGCATCGACAAGAGTTCCTTCACCAACTCCTATTCTTAGTTTTTCAGTTATTGTTCTTGTAATATATTTTGCTTCAAGTGGTGAGGCTGATGTATATAATTCTAATATGAGATTTAATTTTTTATTTTGTGAATTACTTCCTGTTATTGACTCTGTTTTTCTTAGATTTGATAGTACTTTTTTAATTGTAAGTGGTACTTTAAAGAAAGTTACTTGCTTATTATTTGAAATAAGTTCTTCTGTAATTTCTCCCATATCTCCAACTGTTGCTAATTTCTTTTCTATTACTTTTGTATTTTCTCCAAGTAATTTTGAGAGTGCTTTGATAATTAGTTGAGTTGAAATTCCCATTTCTTTTTCACTCCAAGGTGGAAATATCTTACCTTGAAGAAGTAGTGTTACATCATATGTTATTTCTGGATCTGATTCTTTTAGGTCTCTGAGAAAATCTGCAATTATATCCTGTTTTTCTAATCTACTTGTTGTTTTGCTTATTTTTTCGTATATTTCTACTAGTTTTTCATATGATGTTTGTGTCATAATATCACTATATTAATGCTTTGTATAATTTATCACTTTTTTCATCTTTTTTTATTTTAAAGATTCTTATATTTTTACTTTCAATGATTGTTTTATATTCTTCTATTTTATCTTCTGGGAAATCACATCCAAGATATATTGCTTCTGGTTTCATGAAATTGTAGTCATAATTATTAGGTGTTATATTATATACTTCTTCTATTTTATTTTGAATTGATTGAGTAAATTCTTCTGAATCTAATAAACTAGAGATGTCTTTAATTAATTGTTTATAATCATATTGTAATTCTAAATCTTCTATTGTAAGATAATTTTTAGTCAATATTTCTTGGATTTTTTCATTATTCATTGTTGTTGAATATACTGATTCTATAAGTGAATCAAGCATCATGTATTCTGTTTCTGAGTATTTGTATGAAAAGAGTAATGTCCATTCTTTATCATGTTCTGTTTTATTTTCATCTATTTTAAATAATGAAGCACATAATGGACTATTTACATTATAACTAAGATCTTCTACTTTTAATTGTTTGTTCAAGTATAATATTGGATATATTTCTTGTACTCTTCTTAGCATTTCTTCTGATATTTCTTTGAAATCATATGTTACACATATTCCTTTTTGATTATCTGTGTATTTTTCCCATACATCTTCTTTATTATATGGAGTTTGGAATATTGTCTTATATATATTATCTTGGTATAATTTCATTGTAAAAAACATATTTACTACACCAAATACTATTTGTTGTGTAATAAATTGATTCATGTATGTTTTCCATTGATCTTGTTCTTCTTCTGTCATGTCTTTTGTATCTTTTGAATACACAAGAGTCATGAGTTTAATAAATGGAAAATCTGAATTATTGATTATTTCTTTTTCTTCATCTTGTAAAAAGTTAGGATCTTCTTGTTCTAATTTTTTTATTTTTTCATTCATTAAAACATTAAGTTGTTTTTTTATTGTGTTTTCATAGTTTAATTTTATGATTGAAGGATTATAATCCTGGTATTTTTTTGATTTTTCTAGTTTTAAATAACCATCACATATTTTTACAAGATCATCTTCTTGTAAGTCTTTTTCATTATAAAACTGTCCAAGTACTGGTGGGAAATGTTCTATTTTTATTTTATCTGCTTCTCTTAAATTCTCAGGAGTATCTCCTTCAGTTGCATATATTTTAAAAAAATCTGTTTTCCATTGCTCATTTT
>CAZHBQ010000140.1:0-1860 GCA_964530785.1 uncultured Methanobacteriaceae archaeon
ATGTTAAATCCCCTACAACTCAATATAACAAAAACCAGTCAAAATGACTAGTTCATGGATAAGAATTAAATTGCAAATTTTAACCAAATAGATAAAAAGAATTAGAAATTCCTGTTCTACTTCTTTTCTTATATCTCTTGATATTTAAGTTCTGCTTGTCTTATTACTTGTTCAACAGCACCCTCTCTTTTAATAGGAGGATAGTTATACTTAATAAGCAATCTTCTTATATTCACTCTAATTCTCGCCCTTGCATCTTCTCTTTTAAAGGCATCAAGAGTTAGATTTTCATTAATAATTTCAACCAATTCTTTTGCAATTTGAACTAAAGTTTCATCTTGCATTAATTCTTTAATTTCAGGATCAAAACCTAAAGCATCAAAAAATGCTTTTTCTTCTAGACTTAAATCATATTCATTACCTTTATCTAATTCCTCTTGAATTTCATATTTCAATTTTATCAATTCTTCAATTACTTTCTCAATATCAGCTAAATCTGTTCTTTCATTATAAGCATCTACTAACTTATTAAACTTTGTAGAAAACTTTTCTTGTAATGTAATATTTATTTTACCAATATCACTAATTGTTGTTTTAATAGCTCTTGATAATATTTCAGCAGCTATATTTTTGTTTTTTAATCCTCTCAATTTTGAAAGCATAGCATCACTTAATAATTCCAAACTATTTCCTCTAGATAAATCGCCTAAATTAATAAGTTCATCTTCTTTAATGGATTCTTCAAGCATTTTACCAACTGTCCTATTAATTTCACTAACATCTAATTTATTTTTATTTGTTATTTTTGAAATAAATGAACGGACTGAAATAAAATACAATACTTTGTATTTATATTCATCTTCCAATATACCATTACACAAAGTATAAAGATTTTTAGCATCTAAACTATGTTTCATAAATCTTTTCTTTTTATCTTCAGAATATAGAACCATATTAGCTCCATCTTTGATTAAGTTATACTTTCCAGTATTATCTAAAGATTCAAAATTAGAATAATCCAATCCATTTAAAATTCCATCTAAAATTTCAATCTTATCTTTTAAAGTATTTACCAATTCTTGATTATCAACAACTTGTTTTTGATCTCTTGTTGTATATGTTTTTAATGCATCAAGTAGCCATGCTTTTAATCCTATGTAATCAACAATTAATCCAGCTGGTTTAGTTTTATAAACTCTGTTAACTCTTGCTATGGCTTGCATTAAATTATGTGCTTTCATGGGTTTATCAATATACATTACACCTAATCTTGGGACATCAAATCCAGTTAGCCACATATCTACAACAATAGCAATTTTAAATTTTTCATTTGGATCATTAGCTTCATTTTTAAATCTTATTTCTAATTCTTTTTTATCATTTTTAGTTCCAACTGCTTTTTGCATATCTTCTGAATCTTTATTACTAGGAGTAATAATCATATTTACTACTTCAGCATAATCCGGTCTTAATTCAATAAACTTCTTATACATTGTAAATGCAGCTTTTCTTGAATATGCAACAACCATAGCATGATCAGCAATCATATCTTTTCTTTCTTCGAAATGACTAATTATATCCTTAACAATTAATTCTAATCTATCAGGATCTTCAATAATTTGTGAAATTTTTGCCATCATTTGCTTTGACTTATTAATTACATACTCATCAGCATTTCCAGATTTTTCAATATAACTATAATAATCATCTATTTCATCCAATATTTTTTGATTTAATCCAATTCTAGCCATTCTCGATTCATACATAATCGGAACTGTTGAACCATCTAAAATTGCTTGTGTCATATCATAAATATCTATTACATCTCCAAATATAGCAGAAATAGATTTATCTTTAGTC
>CAZHBQ010000140.1:1960-3351 GCA_964530785.1 uncultured Methanobacteriaceae archaeon
ATCATAAATATCTATTACATCTCCAAATATAGCAGAAATAGATTTATCTTTAGTCTCAACAGGTGTTCCAGTAAATCCAATATATATTGCATTTGGAAGAGCATTATGTAAGTATTTAGCTGTACCAAATTTTTCTCTTACTGTATTTGTTTCATAATCAATCTTCATAGTTGCCTCTAATCCGTAGTGACTTCTATGAGCTTCATCTACTAAAACTAAAATATCATCTCTATCTGTAAATAAACCAGTTTCTTCTTCAAACTTTTGTAAAGTAGTAAAGAAAATTCCACCAGCAACTCTTCCTTTTAACATATCATCAAGAGATTGTCTTGATTCTGCTTTCTGTGGTTTTTGTTTAAGATAATAATCACACTTTACAAAAGTTTCATATAATTGATTATCTAAGTCATTTCTATCTGTAACCACTACTATAGTAGGATTATTTAATAACTTAATCATATTACCTGAATAGAAGACCATGCTGAATGATTTACCCGATCCTTGTGTATGCCAAACAATACCAGCTTTGCCAGTTTTAACTCCATCTGTAACGGTAGAAACAATTGCTTTTTTAACGCCAAAATATTGGTGATATTGTGCAAGTATCTTTTTATCATTACTAAATAAAATAAAATTTTGTATTATATCTAATAGTCTATCTTTTCTAAACATTCCATTAAATAAAGTCTCGTGTGTTGGCATATCCTCATATACTTCATCATCTGATTCAACTTTTTTCCAATCACTGAATCTTGAATATGGACTAGTGATAGTACCTGCTTTTGCTGTAACACCATCACTAATTACTAAAAATTGATTATATTTGAAGAGTGATGGAATATATACATTTCTGTATCCAGTTAATTGAGAGTAAGCATCTTCTAATTTAACATCTTCATTAGTAGTTGTTTTTAATTCAACAACAACTAATGGAATACCATTTATAAATACAATTATATCTGGTCTTTTAGTATCAAATTCTATAATGGTATATTGGTTAATTGCTTGAAAGTGATTGGCATTAATATTATCAAAATCTATTAGTTTAACATTCTTATATTGATATCCAGAATTAGTTTTTACTTGAACAGGAACTCCCTCTAAAAGATATCTAGTAAAAATTTTATTATCTTCAACAGGATTACCATGTGATAATGTCTTTATAGTTTTAATAGCATCTTGAATTTGTGAATCATTAAAACCTTCATTAATTCTACATAAATCATCAAATAAATTATCTTCCATAAAAACATTATGATAATCCCTATCAATGTTATATCCATTTAACCTTTCATATCCTAATTCTTCAAATATATTTAATGTAACATCTTCTAATTGTTCCTCATTAAACATCATAATCACTTCCTTACTTCTTACAAATCACAATTTGT
>CAZHBQ010000141.1:0-3338 GCA_964530785.1 uncultured Methanobacteriaceae archaeon
CAGCTATAAGAAAGGAAGAAAAATATGAATAACAAAAATATGAATTTACTAGTATTTACTTTACCTATAAATGCATCAAATAAATGATTTAATTTAATAAAATAACCTAATTTCGATATGCATATGGATTCTATTTCATTGTTTAATTTATTGATATCTTTAGATTCCTTATACATTAGATTAAAATCTTCTAGTTCTTCATCAAGAAAAAATTTTTCTTTTTCTGAGAGATATTTGTAAAAAATAAGGCCAAGAGTAATATATGCACCACTGATTTCTTTAGTATAATAAGGTGTACCATCATTTCCTTTAACATAACATCCATATTCAAACTCGTCTATCAAAGACCATAACTCTTCTTGTAACTCTTCTTTATCCATGTTTAACACCATTGTTACTTAATTTATATAATTCTTTTGAATTTTTATTTCCAGATTATTATTGTTGTATTAAATTGTATTTAACTATTAATATAAGTGATTAAAACCCATATTTAAAAAAAAAGTACTGATGTTGAAAATAATTAAAATTTTTTAAAAAAAAGATTGAGGGGTGTGAAAAATAATTTAATATGTTTTTGATACAAGAACTTTGTGATATGCTTCTTTATTACAGTGAGGACATGTTCCACTTACTTCAGCTTCTTGTGTTCCTAATATATCAATATCAAATTCTTCCTCTATCTGTTTTCCACATTCAGTATCTCCACACCAATTAAATGTTACAATTCCACCTTTTTTATTAATTGTTTTCTTTACTTGTTCTAGAGTTTCTACATTGTATGTTTTTTCTTCTTGGAATTTATTTGCTTTTATTTTCATTTGTTCGGTAATATCATCTAATGTTTCTTGTACAATGTTTACGATGGTTGTTTCATCATAGTCAATAAATTCTTTATCTCCAGTATCTCTTCTGTTAATTACTACTGAATTATTTTCTATATCTCTTGGTCCTACTTCTATTCTTAGAGGTACTCCACGTTTTTCCCAGTCAAAGTATTTTTTACCAGGTCTTATATCACGTTTATCTTGAGTTACTCTAATACCATTATCCTTTAATAATTTTTCAAGATTATCTGTGAAGTTTAATACTACATCTTGATTTTCTTTGAATATGATTGGTATTATTACTACTTGATGTGGTGCTACTATTGGTGGAAGTTTTAATCCTTTTTCATCACCATGAGCTGCTATAAGAGAAGCTATTACACGATCTGATAATCCATAACATGTTTGATGAGCATATTCATGTTCTCCTTCATCATTTTCAAATGTTATATCAAATGTTTTTGCAAAGGTTGTTCCTAGGTTGTGTACTGTTCCTATTTGTAATGTTTTTCCATCAGGCATTATCATATCAAAAGCCATAGTATATTTTGATCCAGGGAATTTATCCCATTCTGGTCTTTTACTTATAGAATATGGTATAGCTAATTCATCAAAGAATGTTTTGTAGATTTCAATTCCTGTTTTTATTTCTTCTTCAGCTTCTTCTGCTGTTGCATGTACAGTATGTGTTTCATTAAATGTTGTTATTTCACGTACTCTTATTAATGGTCTTGTATGTTTTGTTTCATATCTGAATGTATTTACTGTTTGATATACTTTTATTGGAAGATCCATGTGTGAACGTACCCATAAAGAAAACATTGGATACATTGCTGTTTCACTTGTTGGTCTTAGAGCTAATTGTTCATTAAGATCTCTTAAACCACCTTTTGTTACCCAGTATACTTCTTCTTCAAATCCTTTTACATGTATTGCTTCTTTTGCAAGTTCACTTTCAGGAATTAACATAGGAAAGAGTACTTCTTCATGTTCTTTATCAAGTAATTCTTGAAGTGCATTGAGCATATGTTTTCTTATTTGAAATCCTCGTGGAAGCCATACACTCATACCTTTTATTGGATATCTTGAATCTATTATTTCTGCTTCTTCTAATATATTATGAAACCATTCATTAAAATTTTTCATTAACTCACCCATATTTCTTAGTAATTTTTCATTAATTTTTGTGAATTTAAATAAATAAAAAAATTAGTATTATATTACCTAATTAAATGTTATTATATTATTTATTTGTTTTTTAAGAATAATAAAATTTAAGAAAAAATAGAACTAATATCCACATATTAAGTAGACTCAAATATATAAAATATAACTTTTTTTAATAAATTCTAATATTTTTATATAAATTTATATAATAAAAGATTTAGAATTATAAATAATTTTTATAAAAAATAAGGAGATTATATCATGTTTTTATTTTCAAGTGATATGAGTAAAGAAAATTTTGTTATTGAGAACATGGGACTTATAAGAGCCACTGCTAATAACGCAGATGAAGCTACCCAACTTTTAATTGAACTAGCTGAGGAAAATGGTGCTAATTGTATATCAAATTTAAAATATTTTATAGGTGAAGGATCATTATATGATATTATTGGTGGTGAAGGTGGTGGAGGTTATATTTCTATTCTTGCTTATGGTGATGCTCTATTAGTGGATTTTGATGATGACTAAGTTTACTTGAAAAAATATATTTCACCACCCCTATTTATTTTTTAAATGATTAAAATTTTAAAATAATTATTTTATAAAATTTAGAGAAGATTTTTTTAATTTTTAAAACTAAACTTAATAATATGAATAAAATAATTACAATCATACCAATTTCTAGTTTTAATAATTCTAAAACAAGACTTTCACCTTTCTTAAATATTGATGAAAGAAAAGAATTACTTAAATCTATGCTTAAAGATATTATTTTTGGAATTAAAGATGATGTGTATGAAATTATTGTTACAAGTAAAGATGATGAAGTATTAGACTATGCAAAATCATTAAATCTAACTGTTTTTGTTGAAAAAGAACATGATGATGATTATTTAAATAATTCTCTTATTGATTCTATTGAATATGTTCATAAAAATTATGATAATGCTGATATTCTAATATTACCCGCAGATATTCCTCTTATTAGTAAAAAGAATATTGAATATTTAAAAGAAAATAGTAATGATTTTATTATATCTCCATCAAAAGGTGGTGGAACTAATCTTTTGTATATAAATAACATGTATGATTATATTCCATTATTTGGTGAGTTTAGTTTTTTTAAACATATAAAACAAGCAGAAGATATGGGTATGAAGCTTAACATTTATGATTCATTTTATTTATCTATTGATATTAATACTCCTCAAGATCTTGGTGAATTATTATTACATGGAAAAGATACGTGTACTTATAATTATTTACGTAGTATTAATATTATTGTTGAGAATATGCATGGACAGGAGAGGTTATATGTTTACAGAAAAGATAATGATAAATAAA
>CAZHBQ010000142.1:0-1488 GCA_964530785.1 uncultured Methanobacteriaceae archaeon
ATATAATGTTACTTGGATGTCATTTAAATTTTAAACACCGAACCATTAGTTATATAATTTCTTTTGGCTCGGTGCAATTATATTATTAATTTTTCTTATATATAGTCATTTTTATAGTATCTGTATTTTGGGTATGTTTCTTTATTTTTATTACCTTATAAATAAAACTACCGATTATTCCAAATAAAATTATAAAACCTATAACAATTAATATAATATTGACGCTAGAAGTGTATATGATGGATTCACTTGGAATATTTGGATTATAATAAACTGTTTCAATAGTTTTAAAACCACCACGATTACTTAATAAATTTGGAGATGTCGTATAAGTAATACCATTAACTTCATATTCATATACAGCATTACAGATTTCAATACCATCATCATTCCTACAGTTTTTATAGCTAACTAATGTGGCAACTGTTTCATCATAATTCTTTGTTTGGTTATGTTCTGAAATATAAGAATATAATCCAAATACAATAAATGCCGATGCAACCAATATCCATATTCCATTAAGTAATAAACCAAATATTACACTAAAACAACCGATTTTTTTTGTAGAAATTTCCACCTCTTGTGGTTTCAATATTGTATTACTTCCATATACAATGTTTTCTTGATTAAAATAATTATTAGTATCGATAAGTTCAGTATTACAAAATTCACATCTTATATTTGTATTCTTGTTTTCTTTTCCACAATTTCTACAAATCATTCATCTCACCCTTTTTACCAAGAACCTCCTCCTCCGCCACCAGAGCCTCCTCCAGATAATCCTTCACTTAATGAATCACCTGAACTGCTAGAAGGACTTGAAGTCATAGTACTTTGTGCTGATGTCATAGTTGTATTCATAAAAGAGCCAAATGAAGTAACATCAAAATCTGTTGAACTATCATACCAAGATGGTGCTTGTAACGAAAATGTTTCAAATTTTGCAATCCACTTTTCTGACACTCCAAGTACATAAGTGTATGGTAAAATATCATAAAAATAATTAGGATTTTCCATTACCATCGCTTCCAATTTCACCTTTTCAGCAGTTTCTAAGAATGTTTTAAATCCTTTTATTTTGCCTAATAGTTCATTACCATAAGTCGTTCTCTTTGGAATAACTTTTATTACATACATTATTCCAGCAACAACAATAACCCCATATATATAACCAAAAAGATATTTAGGATCATTTAAAAACTCTACTATTAATGGAATTGTTGAACAACCAACCGCTATCCCAGCAATTATATTCATAATTGTATTTACAATTCCCTCCTTTTTGTAATTAATAATTGCAAGAATTATGCAGGAAATACCAATTACAAACATCAAATATTCAAAAAAACCAGAATCATAAATAAATGGAATTGAAGTTACTATAAAGAATGTAATTACAATAAATAAATATAAGATATTATTTTTACTAATAGAATTAGCCTCAAATATTTTATTCCTATTTTCTTTAGTATTCATATTTTCAAGGAT
>CAZHBQ010000142.1:1498-3328 GCA_964530785.1 uncultured Methanobacteriaceae archaeon
CAGCGAGATAAAACTTATTATATAAATCATCTGATGTTACTTCAACCAATCTTTCTGTTTCTTCATATTCAGTTTTATAATCAGCAAGTTTAAGTGCTTTTCCATCAACTGGTAAATTAGAGGTATCTATATTTTTTTTTGTAAACAAATTATCTAAAAATAATTTTTCGTTAATATTGTTTCCATCATAATCTTTTAGTTTTCTTAATTTAAACCCCTTAGTTTTAGAAAATAATCCTTTTTCTTCTGTTTCAATGATACTTATATAGCCTAAATTAGCCAGATATACTAATAAAGATATAACATCTTTATTATCTGCCATTCCTTTATATAAAAATCCTACTTCAAGACTATTAAAACCACTAGGAGGATAAAATTCTACTGTCTCTACAGGTTTATCATCCCTGCCATACTTATACCACATCATTATAGAAATTATTAATAGTATCAATGGAACAATATAAAGCATATCAAAGAAACCTATTCCTAAGCCTGCATTAACAAAATATCCATCTTCAAGTTCTAATCTAACAGTTAATGCTTCTCCTACTCTTAATATATCATCATAACTACCAGTTATAACATTACCATTCACAACATAATTGACATTTTCATTTGAAGTGCTTCCATATTTACCACTTGAAAATTCTAATGTACTAGAATCAAAATCTTTAGGCATAGTAATAGTAAAAGTTATATTACCGATCACAGTATCCCATTCATTTCCTACAATATTAAAATAAAATTCATCTTTACCTTCTAACGGATCTTTTCCAATATTATAATTATAACTAATAACATAATTCTGAGTTCCAGTCACCGTATTAAATATCGAACCAATCTTAACAACATAATTACCATCAGATTTAGATGTTGTATATTTATTATTAACATTTAAATCAGTGATTTTGACTCTATTTGTTGTACTACTTCCATCTAATCTGTTTACTGTATTTTTTAATGGTATTTTTCTATATATACCATGTTTTGAAGTGTTAAAATAAGCTGTAATATTTTCAGTAATATCAAATGTATTATTCTCATTGACTACAATATTAATATCATAACTATCAATAACATAATCAGAATATTTATAAATACCACTTTGACTAGGCTTTACACTTGCTCCAAAAACACTTTTAGGTATTATTAACAAAACAAATATCATAAATATTTTATATATTCTTTTCATAACCAACACCTATAATTTTATTTTAATATTTTCACGTTCATTTTCGCTTGCTTCAAACATATTTTTTGTTTTATAACCTAACATTCCAGCAACTATATTACTTGGGAACATTTGAACTTTATCATTAAAGTTTCTAACTGTTCCATTATAATATTTTCTTGCATTAGCAATATCATCTTCCACTTTAGTCAATTGATTACTCAAATCTTTAAAGTTTTCATTTGCCTTAAGGTCTGGATATGCTTCTGCAATTGCCATTAATTTAGTAATTCCTTGAGATATTTTATTGTTGACATCAACTTTATCATTAATATTCATTTTATCATAAGAATTATTTCTAAGATTAATTACCTCCTCTAAAGTTTCTCTTTCGTGTTTTGCATATCCCTTTACTGTTTCTACAATATTTGGAATTAAATCCCATCTTTTTTTCAAATAAACATCCATTGTAGAGAATGCTTCTTCTACTCTATTGTTTAACTTAACTAAGCTATTATAAGTTGAAAATACCAACAATAAAAGTATTACAACTATTGCTATAATCATATATAGCCACATATTATCACACTCCTTCGATTATAATTATAGCACAATTTTTTGTATTTTTATCCTTTTATATGCTTTCTTCTAACGTTTAT
>CAZHBQ010000143.1:0-3326 GCA_964530785.1 uncultured Methanobacteriaceae archaeon
ATACTATTACAAATCTTATTGCACAACTTTTGTGCACTTCTTATTTTAAATTACAAATTACAAATAAGTAGTTCTTTTTTACTACAAATACTATTATTTAAGCCAAAAAATTGATATAATTATCTCAATGACAAATAGTAATTTATAAGTTTCTGGAATAGAGGTGAAATATGAATCAAAATAAAATTGGTATGTTTATTAAAAAAGTAAGAACAAAAGATAAATTAAGTCAAGAAAAGTTTGGTGAAAAGTATGGTGTAACATATCAAGCAGTAAGCAAATGGGAAAATGGAAAAAATATTCCTGACATTTCTATTTTAAAAGAAATATGTAAAGACTATAATAAAGATATTAATGAACTTTTAACTGATCAAACATTTTTAAAGAAAAATAAAAACAAAATTTTTTTGGTAATAATAGCAATTCTCATTATTGTTATAATAAGTTTATGTGTAATTTTTATACCTAAAAAAGAAAATCCTAACAATGATAGTTTTCAATTTAAACCATTAACAACAACTTGTGATAATTTTGAATTATCTGGAAGCATTGCTTATGACTCTAATAAAACTTCTATTTATATTTCAAATATTACTTACTGTGGTAAAGATAATAAAACTGAATATAAAGAAATTGAATGTAATTTTTACGAAGTTGATGGTACTACAAAAAATGAAATAGATAGTTATAAATATAATGATGATAAAATAACACTAGAAGAATTTTTAAAAGTAGTTAAATTTAATGTAGATCATTATTCTACTACTTGTAAAATGTATAAAGAAAATTCTTTGATTTTAGAAATTAAAGCAACAGATGAAGATGATGAAATAACATTTTATTCTATACCATTAGAATTAGAAGAAAATTGTAAATAATATTTTCAACCTAAAGTTGAGATAGTTCAACCTTCAAACTATAGTTATATGTTAAATAATTATATATAATTGTATTTGTGAAGGGAGAAAAGTATATGAAAAAAACAATATTTTCATTATTAATAATTGGATTAATTCTTTTAAGTGTAACAGGGTGCAGAACAAATAAGACAGAAAATGATAGTGATTCATTAAAATTTAAAGAGGAATATGAAGCCCTAAATGGCGAAACTAATTCTTCTGGTAAAGTTCATAGAACAATATCTATATCAGAAGATAATCCTTTTGTATATGCAACAGGAGAAGAAATTGTAGAAAAAATAGAAGATAATGAAACATTCTATGTCTACTTTGGATCATCTTACTGTCCATGGTGTAGAAGTGTTATTGAAAAAGCTATTGAAGTAGCTAAAGAAAATAATATTGATA
Source organism: uncultured Methanobacteriaceae archaeon (assembly GCA_964530785.1). GTDB lineage: Archaea > Methanobacteriota > Methanobacteria > Methanobacteriales > Methanobacteriaceae > Methanosphaera. Next base: position 1,308 of record CAZHBQ010000143.1, read on the forward strand.
CAATTTACTATGTAGATATTTGGGATGGAGATCATGTTGAAATATTAAGAGATACTTATGAGTTGAATGATAATGGAGAACCTGAAGTAGTTTTTGAAGGTGGTAAAGGTTATAAGGACTTACTTACATACTTTGATAATGTTTTAAGTGATTATACGCTAACTGATGCAGATGGAAATAAAATATCAGTAGGTGAAAAGAGGATATTTGCTCCAAACTTTATATATGTTGAAAAAGGCAAATCGATTAAACTTACATCAGCAATATCAAAAAATCAAAGTGATGCACGAGAAGAATTATCTAATGAAATATTAAAAGACGAAGAAGAACAATTTACTGAATTTTTTTGTAATTAAAAACAAGTCCATTAATACTTGTTTTTTAACAAAATTGACTGTACTTACTTACAAGAGCATAATATTCAATGTTTTAAATTTAAGGAGGAATAGTAGATGAAATTTAATGTTACAGATGATGTTAAAAATCTGGGAGTGAAAGTTGTTGGGGTTATTATTGAAAGCCTTGATAATAAAAACATTACTCCTGAATATACAGAATATAGAAATAACGAAATAAAAAAGTTATTAGAAATATACAATAATTTTGATATAAAAGAAGATAGTATTTTAGAGGGTTTTAATAAATTGCATGATAATGCAGGAGTTAAAAGAAGAAAGAATGTTCCTGCTTCAGAAAATCTAATTAAATTACTTCAAAAAAATAATGGTATGTTTAAAATAAATAAGGTTGTAGATATTTACAATATTATTTCTATGAAATCGAAACTTTGTTTAGGAGCTCATGATATAGATAAAGTAGACGGTAACATAACATTAAAAATAACAGATGGATCAGAAAAGTTTATTCCTATTGGTGGTGAAGAAAAAAAACTAGATGCAGGTGGATATTCTTATGTAGATGATTCTAATGAAATTATTTGTCGTTTAGAAGTTAGACAAGTTGAAAAAACAAAAATAACAGAAGAAACAAAAAATGTATTTTATATTGTTCAAGGTAACGAAGAAACAAGTAAAGAATATATAATACAGATAGCACAGGAAATTATTGATATAACTACTAAATATTGTGGAGGTAAAGGTAGAATATTATAAAAATGAAAGAAGGATTTTCGAGCAAGTAATTTTGTTAATTTAGATTTAGAAACAACAAATGTAAATTGTATTCATATAAACCAAGATTATTTAAAATCTTATCAAGAAGAATTACTTGAATTTTTAGATGCTATGGATTATACGAAAACATTAGAGTTTGCTAAATCTATGATGATGAATCAAGAAATAAAATCTAACAATCCCATTGAAGGAATAAAAGATGCTTTATCTGAAAAAGAAAAACGAAAAACTATTAATTTATTTCATGGATATCAATATATTCTTACTCATAAACGATCTCTCCATCAAATAGAAAATTTTTTAGAAACATTAACATCATAATTACCCCAATTACTATTAACTAATTAATAGGTTCCCCATTAACATATAATTTATAGCCATTAAAATCAATATTGCTATAACTAGAATCAGCATCATCTAAAGAAGTAACATAACTATCGCCAGTTAATTTAATTTTTGATGTTTTATCTAATGTTAGTTTAATTAATTTAGCACTATTATCACTATTAATTATTCCTTCATAGTAAGAACTTGATTTCATAGTCATATCTAATGTAGATATAGAATCTATTACAATGTTACCTGAAGATTCTTGATTAGTCATATTAAGTGTTACAACTCCACCATTAGATCCTGAATTTCCCCATGAATCTTTTTGCACTCTTAAAAAGTTACCTGTTGAATCGTTATTTACAATAGTATTATTTTCAAGATTTATTGTTGCAGTTGTATTTGTAACATAGAAACTATCACCATTATTAGTTGTGATTTTGCTATCTTTTGCAGTGAACTCGGCGTTCCCATTAGCTGCATCTCCACTCATAGACTGATATAAGAAGATATTTTTATATGTTGTTGATTGACCATTTAATTTTGTATTACTATC
>CAZHBQ010000144.1:0-3324 GCA_964530785.1 uncultured Methanobacteriaceae archaeon
TTCTATTAAATTTTCAGTATCTTTATCATCAAATATAAAATTTTCATTATATTTTGGATACTTGCTTATCATTATAGATTCCTTATGTTCTTTAAGTTGCATATATATTTCTTCTGTTACATAAGGCATAAATGGATGAAGCATTTTTAAGATTGCCTTTAAAACATATATTAAAACACTTTTTGTAGTATTATTCATCCTAACTTTTGACAATTCAATATACCAATCACAGAAATAATTCCATGTAAAATCGTATATCGTATTTCCTGCTAAATTGAAGTCGTATTTATCCATATTTTTTGTAACAGATTTAATAGTTTCATTTAATTTATTTAATATCCATTTATCAGTATCATTAAAGTTTTCGATATTTAATTCATAATCATTTGTATTAAAATCCTCTAAATTCATTAAAACATATCTAGAAGCATTCCATAATTTATTTATAAAGTTCCAAGTTGATTTTACTTTTTCAATATCAAATCTTAAATCCATACCAGGGGCTGAACTAGTTGTTAGGAAATATCTTAATGAATCTGTACCATATTCTTCTATTATGTCCATTGGATCTATTCCATTACCTAGACTTTTACTCATCTTTCTACCTTGATTATCTCTTACTAATCCATGAATTAAAACATCCTTAAATGGTCTTTGATTTGTAAATTTTAAACCTTGAAATACCATCCTACAAACCCAGAAGAAAATTATATCGTATCCTGTTACTAATACACTTGTTGGATAATATCTATCATACAGTTTTGAATGTTCTTTCCATCCCAAAGTTGAAAATGGCCATAATGCACTACTAAACCAAGTATCAAGTACATCACTATCTTGTACCCATCCATCACCTTCAGGGGGATTTACTCCAACATAAACTTCTTCATTTTTATACCAAGCAGGTATTCTATGACCCCACCATAATTGTCTTGAAATACACCAATCATGGCAATCCTCCATCCAGTGATTTAAAATCTTTTCAAATCTAGGTGGTACAAAATTAACTTTAGTATCTTTATTTTTTTGATTTTCTAAAACAGCTTTTGATAATTCATCCATTTTTACAAACCATTGTTTTGATAAATATGGTTCAACCATTACATTTGTTCTTTCAGAATGTCCAACAGAATGGGTTATCTTTTCAATACTTATCAATAAATCTTTTTCTTTTAAATCTTCAAGCATTTGTTTTCTACATTCAAATCTATCTAATCCCTCATATTTACAGGCATTAGAATTCATTGTTGCATCGGGATTCATTACTATTATTCTTTCTAGGTTATGTCTATTACCTACTTCAAAGTCGTTAGGGTCATGCGCAGGAGTAATCTTAACTACACCTGTTCCAAATGATGGATCTGCATGCATATCAGCAATTACAGGGATTTTTTTATTGACAAGGGGTAATATTACATTCTTCCCAATTAGATGTTTATATCTTTCATCATCTGGATTAACTGCAACTGCAGTATCTCCAAATAAAGTTTCAGGACGTGTTGTTGCGACTTCTAAATATTCATCACTATCTTCTATCATGTATTTTAAATGATAGAATGCACCTTCTACATCTTTATATATAACTTCTTCATTTGATAAAGCTGTCATAGCTTCAGGATCCCAATTGATTATTCTTTCTCCTCTATATATTAAACCTTCGTTATATAGAGTTACAAATACTTCTTTGACAGTATTAGATAATCCTTCATCTAGGGTAAATCTTTCTTTTGAATAATCTAAACTAAGTCCTAATTTTCCCCATTGTTCTCTTATAGTACTAGCATAATCTTCTTTCCAACTCCATGCATGATTTAACCAATCTTCCCTATTCATTTCACGAGGTTGAATACCCATATCTTTTAATTTTTTATCAACCTTAGCTTGAGTAGCAATACCTGCATGATCCATTCCGGGTACCCATAAAGCATCATATCCACACATTCTTTTATATCTTATAATTATGTCTTGAAGTGTAGTATCCCATGCATGACCTAAATGTAATTTACCAGTTACATTTGGAGGTGGTATAACTATTGTAAAAGGCTCTTTAGATAAATCTCCACTTTTAAAATATCCATTATTCTTCCAATGTTCATATTTATTTTTTTCTACTTCTAAATGATTATATTTTTTATCTAACATTATCATCATCTCCATTCAGATATTTATTAATATGTGTTTTTATATTTTCTAATTGTTGTATTGTAATTTTGTTAGTTGTATAATTTATGTATTTATCTATTATTAAGTTTATATAATTTTTTTCTTTTAATATTTTTAAAGAATATTTAAAATTAAAATCATATACAAATCCAAACCATGTACATATTCTATCAGCTTCTGTTTTGTTCTTCTTTCTATCTATTGTTTTATTATTTAAGATATCATCGTATACTTCATCAGTTATTTGTGAATCTTTAATATCTATTTTTATCTCATCTTTTACAACTAAATTTAATATATCAATTTTATCTGCATCTCTTACAATATTTGTAAATAATTTTTCTCTATTATTCAATTTATCAGATATTTCATATTTATTATGATATTTAACACTATTTAAAATAATAGAATCATTATTTTTATCTTTATTAAACTTTCTAATAAAATTATTTTCACATAATATTTCAACTCCTAAATCACCATGATCAATACTTAATCGATCTATAAATGTATTATATCTTTTTAATTGTTCAAAACGGGCAATATCATGTAATAAACCACAAAGTTTTGAGAGAATAATATCATCTTTAGATAATCCTAAATTTTTGGCAATTATTTCGCACAAATCAACAACTCTTAATGTGTGTTCTTTTTTAAGTATATGTTTTGAATCTTCCTTTATATATTTATCTGTATACTTCAAAAACTCTCTAGTAGCATCTTCCATATCTAACACCCTTTCAAAAAATAAAAACCCATCCTAAAAATTAAGGACGAGTTATCGCGGTACCACCTTAGTTTATAATTATAAAATTATACACTTAAATATTTAACGCATATTATACGTAATTTTTTACTTAATTTCAAAAATTAAACTCCCTAGCTACCTTCAGATATTTATTCTGTTAATTTACACCAACCATTAACTCTCTTTAAAAACTCATATCTTACTCCTCTAGTTCATTGCCTTTGATATTTAATATTATATGATATTAAACAAAATATATCAAGTAATTTTTCTTTGTATATTTTAATATTTTATAATTTCCTTATCACTTTCTGTTAAGTTACTTTCTAAATTTGTTGGAATTACAATTGTATTTTCATCTCCATCAGATATATATCTGTTATTTTTTAAATTGTTAAATACGTATTCAATAT
>CAZHBQ010000145.1:0-3316 GCA_964530785.1 uncultured Methanobacteriaceae archaeon
GAAACAAAAGTTAATAACACTAATTCAAATATAAATTTATATATTATAATATTTTTGTTAATATTAAGTATTATGATTTTAACAATTATCATAATCAAAAAAAGAAGGAGTTCAGGATATTATGATAAAAGAGTATAAATGGACAAGTTATATATGTATTATATTTTTTCTACTAATATGTTTTATTTGTTCCCCGAAAGTAGGTTATTGTGAGGTTACTGATGTATATATTTCTGGAAATTCTGATACTTTATATGGAAGAAATGAAGATTCTTATGATACTGTTAACCCAGGGTGTACAAATGGTAATACTACATCTGATACTGATCAACATTCAGGTATGTATGAATGTGTTAGTGATCAAATAGAAAATGACGGTATATCTGGTTTTAAAGTAAATTTTGATATGAAAGAAAAAAAAATATATTTTTATGATGCAGCTAGAATAGATGTATGGGGGAATAGTGATACAGGATGGGAAACAAATGAAGCATTTAATGCAAAAACATTTCCTGGTATGACAGTGAGCTATAATGCATCAGCTACTTTTCCAGAAGAGTTCCTTAACTATTCTTCCCTTAAACTTGAAAGTGTTAGCACTATTGATTATACTGAATCACACACCTCTGTTATATCGCAAGAAACAAAAACATTTTGGCAAAATTGGAGCGCTAATAAATTAATAATTCAAAAATTAGATGATCAAAATTTAAATAGTGGTAAATTTAACTATTCGGTTTCTATTAATGAATTAGGTACAAATGGGGAACGAAATGGGTTAGGTTATAATGGACGTGCAGTTATGTATGGTAAAAAGAAAGATAACGGTATAATCCCAAAATTATATGTTTATCACTATTGGGTACCATATGTTGCGGTTTTCTCATATGATGATAGTGAAACAAATAAATGTGTTGTTGGTGATGATAATCTTAATCTATCTTCACAACGTTATGCATATAATAATCCAGGAGAGTGTTGCTATGAATATCCTGAAACATGTTGTGGAAATGAAAATATGATTGAAGAAATCTGGAATACTGATAAATGGGATATGAAAGGATTGTGCTGTAATACAAAGGGAGAAATCAATTATAAGATATATGATGTGTATGGAGATAATGAGTTATTGCCTAAATTGTACACATTTACTTATAAAGATTATATAGGTAAATCTAAAATAAAGGAAATGTATGACAAATATTGTTCAACATCAAATGATGATGATAATGATGATGATGATGTATGTTCATCTAAAAGCGATTATAAATATGGAAATAATTGTTGTGAAGCAAATCCGGATTTATATCCCGATATCTGTAAAAAGGAACCGACAGATACATGTAGTGATGAAGCGTTTAATGCAGAAGAATGTTGCAATACTATATCATATGACGAATTTGGTAAAAATGCTGAAATATGTTGTTTAAATTCTAATAATACAAGAAAAGATAATGCTGTTGAAGATTTTTGCCTCCCTGAAGATCAATATAAAATAAAAGATAATTTATCATGTAAGAAAGATAATGTCATAGTTGGTGAATATCCTCTTTCAGATAGTCCTTCAGAAGGAGATATTCAAAAATATGAAAGAATTATTATACAAAGAACAACTAGTGATAATGAGGATTTAATAAAAAAAATAAATTCTGGTGAGGGATTTGAATATAATTTATCAATTATAGATGAGGGAACAATTATTGTAGATTCTGGCATTAAAAGTGATATGAGATGTTCAGCTATGAAAACTAAATATAATAAGGTAGTAAGAAATAGTATTGGTGACATGTATGATACTGCAATTGAAAAATTTGAAACTACAAGATTTAAAAAACAACACATTTATTTAAACGACAATTATGAATATGATTTATCATCATTACCTGGTGATATAAATATAGATGAAATTATTGCTACGCAAGATATAGGTGATTATGAATGTTACTATTATTCTGATGGTATTCGAGAATATACTACTTATGGTGAATATTTTGGTAGTTTTGGGACAACCTATATATCTAAAATAGATTATACAATCACATATAGTGTAGCTTTACCAGATTGTTATATACAATTTAGAGATAACAGCAAAACCTGCCATTCAGCTAGTGAAGTTGAAAATAATAATGATGATTATTATTATGCTGGTAAAAAGTACTATACAAAAATCAATCAAGAAACAGGTGTACTAGATTTAAATGTTACTATGAAGGATGCCGGATTATTTAACTCAATAAGTTCAACGGGTGATGGATATACATGTCAGTATCAATCAAATAATTGTATAGAAGATGGATATTGCACACCTGATGATGATGATGATTGTACATCTACTACAACATGCCCACCTATCAAAAATGAACCAATATTTAGACCAATATCTTTAATTAATCCATTCCCAAATGGTAGAGCTATAGGAGACAATTGGAATAATAGTGAATGGATTAAGAAATATATAACTGATAAAAATAATTCCGTATATAGTGATGGCCCAATGTATTCAATAACGCTAACTTCAACATTAGCAGAAAAAATAAGAGAGTATAATTTAGATGAAAATGATGATGGTGGATATTTAGATTGGACTACAATGGAAACAGAACACAATACTGTTAGAAGAACTAGTAATTTCTTGACATGCTTAAGAGATGGAACTGAATGCCCGAATGGAAAAACAATTGGCGTTGATGTTGATATAACACTACTTGGTGATTCTGAGGAAGATAGAAAAAATAAAAGAGGGGAATTCCCACATTCTGGGCAGATCGGAAGTGATGAAAGTTGAAAGAAGCGTTTTGGGGGTACTTTATAATAATAGTAGGCGTTGTAGGTATTGCAGTAGTTATGTTATTTCAGGATATTACAAACACTAACGATCAAAACTACTATTTAATTAAAGAAATAACAGAAGCAGCTATGATTGATGCATTTGATGTAGATTACTTTACAGAAACAAGGACAATTGCAATAGATAAAGAAAAATTTGTTGAAAATTTTATTAGAAGATACGCAGAAAGTGCGGGATATAATAAAACATATCAAATTAATATATATGATATTGTTGAATCTCCACCAAAGGTAAGTTTAAGCGTTGGATCTAAAAGTAATGTTTTTACCTTTACTGGTGATAAATTTGATATAACTAATAAAATAGATGCAATACTAGAAACAAAAAATACTAATTAAAACTTTGAAAAATAAAATTCAAAGTTTTTTTTAAAAAAACAATAACATCTATTTGAAAAATTGTGAGATTATAACAAGCATGTAAATTTTATAATTGAAATTTTGACAAAATAAATAAAATACATTATAA
>CAZHBQ010000146.1:0-3275 GCA_964530785.1 uncultured Methanobacteriaceae archaeon
TGGGACCTGGACCTAGAATTGTTGAAAAGCCAAAAGATTTTAAGGGTACTTTAAAAAAACTTTTATCAAGTATGAAAGAATATAGAATTCAATTAATAATCATTATTGTTTTTGCAATAGCTAGTACAATATTTTCTATAGTTGGACCTAAAATTTTAGGTAATGCAACTACAGAAATATATAATGGTATAGTTAGTAAAATAACAGGTGGTGCAGGTATTAATTTTGATAAAATAGCTAAAATATTATTATTCCTACTAGGATTATATATTATCAGCGCAATATTTTCCTATATTCAAGGATTTATAATGACAGGAATTACTCAAAAGTATAGTTATAAATTAAGAAAAAGTATATCAGAAAAAATTAATAGAATGCCAATGAATTATTTTGATAAAAAAACACATGGGGAAGTTTTATCAATAATTACAAACGATGTTGATACTTTATCAATGAGTCTTAATCAGAGTGCAACACAATTAATTACTTCTATTGTTACTTTAATTGGTATACTAATTATGATGTTATCAATAAGTGTTCCTATGACATTAATCGCACTTCTTATACTTCCAATTTCATTAATATTTACAATGCTGGTTGTTAAAAATAGTCAAAAATATTTTAAAGCTCAACAAGAATATTTAGGACATGTAAATGGTGAAGTTGAAGAAATGTATTCAGGACATAGTGTTATTAAAGTATTTAATGCTGAAGATAAAATGTTAGATAAATTTGAAACTGACAATGAAATATTATGTAAAAGTGCATGGAAAAGTCAATTTTTATCTGGACTTATGAACCCTGTTATGACTTTTGTTGGAAACCTAGGATATGTTGCAGTTGCAATTTTTGGTGGATATTATGCCATAAAAGGAAAAATAACTGTTGGTAATATTCAATCATTTATTTCATATACAAAGAGTTTTACTCAACCTATAGGTCAACTTGCACAAGTATCTAATATGATACAATCTATGATTGCAGCAGCAGAAAGGGTATTTGAATTTTTAGATAGTGAGGAAGAAGAAGTATTAGCTAAAAATCCTGTATCTGCTAAAAATATAAAAGGTAATGTAGAATTTAAAAATGTACATTTTGGATATACTGATGATAAAATTATAATTAATGATTTTAGTGCCAAGGCAAAACAAGGTCAAAAAATTGCAATAGTTGGTCCTACAGGTGCAGGGAAAACTACTATGGTAAAGTTACTTATGAGATTTTATAATATAAATTCTGGTGAAATATTAATCGATGGTCACAATATAAATGATTTTAACCGTCCTGAACTTAGAAAAATATTTGGTATGGTACTACAAGATACATGGTTATTTAATGGTACTATAATGGAAAATTTAAGATATGGAAGATTAAATGCAACTGATGATGAAGTTATCACAGCAGCAAAAACAGCTCATGTTCATCACTTTATCCAAACTTTACCTGATAGCTATAATATGGTATTAAATGAGGAAACAGATAATATAAGTCAAGGGCAAAAACAACTTCTTACAATTGCGCGTGCAATACTTGCTGATCCTAAGGTATTAATTTTAGATGAGGCAACATCCTCAGTTGATACGAGAACTGAAGGTTTAATTCAAAAGGCTATGGATGAGTTAATGAAGGGTAGGACATCATTTATAATTGCCCATAGATTATCTACTATTAGAAATGCAGATTTAATTTTAGTTATGAAAGATGGGGATATAGTAGAACAAGGTAATCATGAAGAATTACTTGCTAAAAACGGATTCTATGCAAATCTTTATAACTCACAATTTGACAAATTAACTACATAAGGAGTGATATAAATATCATCCTTTCAATGCCGATTTAGTTTAGTGGTAAAACGGATGCATGGTAAGCATCAGAGGACAGTTCAATTCCGTCATTCGGCACCAGTGACGAATCTGTTCGAACTATTCGAACTTTAAATATAAATATCAACTCAAATTGGGTTGATTTTTTCGTTTTATGGAAAATCATCCTACTAGGAAAGGATGGGAAAATGGTAAAGATTACTAAAGAAGAAATAGTTATGAAAGAATCTCTGAAAAAAGACTAAAAAGTTATCAGTTACTTTAAACAATGTGATAAAGAACTTAAGGAGAACAAAGATAAAATTAAAGTACTAACTGAAAATAATGATGCTTTAACTCTTAAAGTAAATACACTATCAAAGAATATTGAGAGTAAAAATAAAGAGATTAAAGATTTTAAAAAAAAAATAAATATCTAAGTGAAATGATAGATTATTCTAGAACTCTATTTAATAGATTAGTCAACTTTATTAAAAATAAAATGTTTGGTAAGGATAAAGAATGAGAGAACTATTGGAAAATATCACAAGATATGTATGAACATAAAATATTTAGTGATGAAACTTTTGAAAGTATTAAAGATGAATATATTTGGAATAAAGAAAATGATAATCATAAAAGCAAAGATAAAGATGATTTTGAATTATAATATAATTTAATGAAGAAGAAATAATTGATAATAATATTGAAATTACAAAAAATTAAAAATAAATGATTTAAAAGATACTATTGATTACTGGAAAAGTAAATTAGAAAAACTAATCAGTTTCTTACATAGCAAACTTCATAATTGGTATGATAAAGATGATAAGTATGTTGATGTAGTTAATGATATTTATGAAGATGATGTTTTAGATGATGATATCAAAGATTTAGATTTAAACAAAGAAAAAGATGGATTTGAAAGATAAGCCATCTTATAAAAATTATAAAATTAACTTTTAAAATGAGTGATATTTTTTTAATTAGTTATATTTCCTATGTTTTTTTAAGTTATTTATTTTAAAAACCATATCTTTTTTCTATCAAAAAATCAACATTTTTGGTGATATTTTTTTCTAAATTATCTTCTATTATTGTATTGATTGTAGTAAAATCTGCTTTTCCATCGTTTGATGATAGACATTCCTTAGAACAATATTGCCCTAAAACTTCTGCTGTTATTGAAACCATATTTTTACCAGAAATATCTAAATCATTTCCTCTTGAGAATCTTGGAGCAACAATAATGCAATATTTAGATGAGTATTTTTCTATATGTATTTCTATTCTTGTAACATTCATATTATTAGCAGAATTTCTTGATTTTGCTTCTATATTAACCTTGTAATCTGGCTTTCCTCTAAATGAATCTTCAAAAACACAAAGTAAATCTGGTTCTCCAGCACCACTTATAAGTTCTACATTCAAGTTTTCTCTAAATAATTCCATAACGGGTTTTAATGAATTTTC
>CAZHBQ010000147.1:0-3222 GCA_964530785.1 uncultured Methanobacteriaceae archaeon
ATTATATCCTTCCAGAATATATTTTTCTCTTGCATCTTTTAAATCTTCATAATTTTCAAATTCTGCAACAAAACCAATATATCCATCAGAATCATATAATTCTTCCATATCTTTATAATACATATAAATATATACATCACTATCATTAATATAATAACTCTTTACTCCTGCTTTCATTACTCCAAGTATTTCTACATTAACACTTTTTTCATCTACTCTATCATCATAATAAATACTACAAAACAAATCCATCTTTAAAGCCATATGAGATGATCGCATTAATAAATTATTTGCTTCTTTACTTAAATATACACCATGTAAACTATTAGATTTATTTTTTGATTCTAATCTATTTGTAAAATCCTGATTATCATAATAAGGAATAATTTCTATTGAATCATCAAGCGTTGTCATTCTTATATAAGGATGCTCGTTATCACTAAGTTTATACTTGCTGAACATATAATCATTATTCACATACTCAGATTCATTCTTTGTTACATATAATATTTTATCAAATTGATTATATAAAGTTTGTTTATTGATATTCATAAGATGATTAAGATATGAATATCCAAACACACTCAAACATATAATACAAAGCATTACTAAAGATAAAAGCATATACTTTGTTTTATATTTTTCATAATAATCTTTTGTATACTGTTTATGAAAATTATTATCAATAACAGCATCATGAATATTTACATACTCTTCTAATTGACTTTTCTTTACAGCAATTAAATGAGTATTTTTAATTTCATATATCCAATCTGCATAGTTACGAGCAATTGTCTGATGACTTGATATGATTATATGCTTATGATGCTGATGTGCTAATTTTTTAATAATTTCAAATACAATTTTCTCATTTTCACTATCTAATGAAGCTGTTGGCTCATCTAAAACAATAATATCTGGATTTTTAGTAAGAACACACGCAAGAGCAAGCCTTTGCCTCTGTCCTAAAGACAATGCCATAACATTTTGAGTTAATAAAACATCAAGCTGTACCATTTTTAAAAGAGCTTTAATTTCATCATCAGTTAATGTTTTTCCAACCATAGAAGCATAATGACAAAGATTTTGTTTAACATCTAAATGAGAAATAATATCATTATCCTGTAATACTAATCCTATTCTATTTCTTCTTAATTCATTAATATCAACTTTTTCATCAATATGTTTATCATCAATTGTAATATCACAATCCAAACTAATTAAAGCGATTCTATAGAGTAAAGTTGTTTTACCTTCACCACTAGGTGCCAAAATCAATGTAACCGATGATGAAGGTATTATCATACTTTCATTTTCTAATAAAACCCTATCGTATTCAATATGTATATTATCTAATTTAATCATTTATTTGCCACCTTTCTGATAATAGATGGTATGATAGCTTCTATTATTAATGGTATAACAATTAAAGCTATTACTATTTTTATATCATATGCAATAAATGCTATTTGAAAATGTTCTAATCTATTTTTATTAATTCAAAGAAAACTGTTGATAATAATATACATAAAACTGTATCAATAGCCCATACAAAATATAAATACTCTTTTCTTACTTTTTGATTATAACCCAATGTTTCTAAAAACATTTCACAGTTTTCATATTCTACCTGCTGAATATATTTCTGATAAATATAAAATAATGAAACTATAATTATAATAATTACTCCCATTGTCATATACATTTCCTTGGTATTTTCTTCAAGGGTTGCATATGAAAGTGCATCTATATAATCATTTTGAACATTATATCCACTATCTTTAATTTCTTGAACAATTGTATCAAAATTAGCCAAATCATCTATAATTACTGTATAGGCATCACAAGATTTTGGACTCCATTTCGTCTGTTCAACATATTGATCAACTGTTGAAGCAGTGTATCCTTCAGGTATATAATCATAATCTTCGTTGATTTCTTGAATCCAGCAAGCTTCCCTGCTGTCAGGAAAATCATTCTGATTATCATTAACATATTCAAGCAATTGACTTTGACTAATATATATCCCACTTTTAAGATAATTTTCTGCTCCTAAAACCTCTCCATCAATAACCCCTCTTACTTTTTCCTTAACTTTTACATATCTGCAAGTAATATAATTTCCTGGAAATTCAACACTTTCATCTATATTGCTTACTATTGAAGATATCCCGGTAGAATTATATATTGGTACAGGTAATGCAAATTCTATTTGTAAATCAGTAGACGAACTGTTTTCAAAAAGCTTATCATAAAGACTGCTAGTAATATAGACTCCCTCATCTAAATACTCATATTTGATTTTATTTGTATAATCTCTATCATCTATATATGTATATACATACGCTTCATGATTTTCTGGTATTATGGTTGTGTTTTCTTTATTTGACACATAAGAAGTCATCTGCACAGGTGATATCGAAGAATTTTCAAACAAATAAAAATCATGCTGTGCTCCAATATAATTATCATATCTCCATTCTATTCTTTCTATACCATCTATCTGATTAAGCACATCATAATCTTCTTCTGTCATTACTAAATTACAACCATTATAATAATAAGCATTATCTGGAAAAGGATTTTTATAAACAACAATTTCATCACTGAAGAGTTCCTTGAGCTGAGATTTTGCCTGCGTAATCAAAAAATTATTTAAAGAAAAAGCAACAATTAAAAAACCAATTGAAATACTTACAAATACAGGCATAATTTTTTGATATAACTTCTGATGTTTCTTTGATTTCAAGATATATTTCAAGAAATGATTTATTTTCATCTTATACTGTCTGTTTTCTCTTTCAACAATCCAACTGTTTCTTTTTTCAATAATAAGTTTTTTATTTTCAATTTTATAAAGCACATCTGCTTCTTCTATTAAATAATTATCATGGGTAGCCACAATAACTGTATGACCTTGATGTGCATAATTCTTTATAAATTCAATAACTATCTGTTTGTTTTCTCGATCAAGTGAAGCTGTAGGTTCATCTAAAATAAATATATCTGGATCTTTAATCGTTGCCAGAAAAATTGATACTCTCGTTCTTTCTCCACCTGAAAGTTGCTTTGGATACTTATCTAAAATTTTTCCTATATTAAGCATCTCTATCCATTCATCATTGCATTCTCTCTCATATGTTTTCATAATGAATTGAATATGATCTTTAACTCAAGTTTCGCACTTAAAAAAGTACAATAATTAAAATAATCATTGATTCA
>CAZHBQ010000148.1:0-3216 GCA_964530785.1 uncultured Methanobacteriaceae archaeon
AATGCAGCAACTAATTCATCCCAGAAATAGTCTTTAGACTTAAATACTCCTCCACCTAATACAAAACAATGTGGATCAACAGTATGAGCAATATTTGCAAGCAATGAAGAGAAACCATCAATAAATTCATCTCTAATTTTACCACAAGCTTCATCACCTTCAGCAGCTAATTTAAATACATCACCTGCATGTTTAACTACATCTTTACCTTTAGCTTCTTGTCCTTTTCGAGTTAAAGCAGTACCAGAAATTTCACCTTCAGCAGCACCTGGATTTAAAGCACCTTGTTTATAACCACCAGGGAATAAGATAATATTTCCAATTTCTCCAGCATGTCCTCTACCACCAGAAACTAAATGACCATTAACTACAAATGCTCCTCCAATACCTGTAGAACAAGTAATAAAATAATTTGTAGCATAGTCTTTACCAGCACCTAATACAGCTTCTGCAAGTCCTGCAACATTTGCATCATTATCTAAGAATACAGGTAAATTAAAATGTTGATTAAGTTTTGAACAAATTGGATAATTTTCAAAACCAGGTAAATTACTAGCCATGATCATAACACCATAAACTGTATCAACAGGTCCAGGTACTCCAATACCAATACCTTCAACACCACTTAAACCACCACATATAGATGTATCTAATGATTCAATTTGTTTAATAATTTTTTGGCAAACATAATCAGGTCCGTTTTCTCTTTCCGTTGGTCCTCTTACTTCACTATAGGATTCACCATTTTCACCTACTAATACTGAACGTACATTAGTACCACCCAAATCTACACCAATATAATATTTCATTTCATTTTCCTCCTACATATTTATATTATACTATAAAAATCATTTCTTTCATAGTTTAAACATCAAAAAGCAAAAATTTTATTCTATTTAAATCATCAGGCAATTGACAATGAACAGATTTATTCTTTAAATATTTTAAACTGCCAAAAGGCTGTACAAATGTAAGAGAATACGCATGTAAAAATTGATGATTTAAATGAAAATTTTTCTGAATTTCTTTATTGAGTTTAAAATCACCATACTTATTATCACCAATAACAGGATGATTGACACTAGCTAAATGAACTCGAATTTGATGTGTTCTTCCAGTAACCAATTTTACTTTTAATAAACTATAATCGTTTCTACTTATAATACTTTCAACTATCGTATGCATCTTTAAAGCATTAGGAGTATTTTTTAAAACAATTTTCATTATTCCTTTTTCATTATCTTTTTTGACATAACCAATTAATTCATCAGATTTCATATATCCCTTTACAATTGTTAAATACGTTTTTTCAATGCAATGCCTTTTTTTCATCATTTCATTTAAATCTTGAAGAGCTTTCATTGTTTTTCCAAAAATAACCAATCCACTTGTATTTCGATCTAAGCGATGTACAGGAGCTGGAGAAAATCCAATATCTTTATTGGGATCATACTCACCTTTTTGATATAGATAATTTAATACTTGATTGGATAATGTATTAATATTATTATCATTATCTTCATGTACTAACAAACCTGCTGGCTTATTAACAATTAGAATTTTGTCATCCTCATATATAACAGTAAAATCCATAGCTAAATTAAAAATAGTCAATGGTTGTGAAAGCTCCTTAAATCTATCTTCATACAAAAACATACTTACAACATCATTCTTCTTTAAAATATAATTTTCTTTAACTTTCTTTCCATTAACCTTAATATCTTTCTTTCTTAACATCTTATATATCATACTGCTACTTGCTTGAGAAAGTATCTTCTTTAAATATTTATCTATTCTTTGATTTTCATATTTTTCATCAATAATAAATTTTTTCATAATCTCACCATTCAAACTATATCATAGACAATCTGAAAAGAAAATAAAATTTTATTGAAAGCCTTTACATTTTTTTGATAAGTGTTATAATAAATGTGTTAAGTGGTATTCACTTAATCATACCCCCCTATTATCACCCTGACGTGCAAATAATAGAAGGTAAAGAAGGTAGTGCTCCCCCACATACCTTCTTTTCTTTTTTTTATAATTTGATATAATGATAACAGAGGTGGATAAAATGGAAAAAGAACTTGAAAGAGAAGTTATCATGGACGGAAAAATTATGACTGTAACTAGAGAAAAAGTATTATTAGAAAATGGTAATACTTCTTTTAGAGAAGTTGTATATCATCATGGTGGTGTTTGTATACTTGCAGTTGAAGATAATAATATCTTGCTAGTGAAGCAATTTAGATATCCTAACCGTATGGATACATTAGAAATTCCTGCTGGTAAATTAGAAAAAGACGAAGATACTAAACAATGTGCTTTTAGAGAGTTAGAAGAAGAAACAAACCGCAGAGCTAAAGATATGAAATTTTTATTTAAATTCTTACCTTCACCTGGTTATACAAGTGAATGGCTATATATTTATGAAGCTATAGATTTTAAGGAAGTTACAGATTCTTTAGAGTGTGATGAAGATGAATTTATAGATATTATTAAAATACCGATCGAAGAAGCTTATCAGAAAGTATTAAATGGCGAGATTGTTGATGCAAAAACTGTAATCGCAATTATGTATGCATATAATCAAAAGATATTAAACAAAAACGATTTATAAATCGTTTTTTTCTTTATATAAATTGTTAAAGTGTTGTGGTATATTCAATCAAATACTCTCTAATAAAGAAACTAAGAAAAGATTACATAATTCTTGTACAATAAAAACAATCATTTAAAACTTAATTATCAAACTTTTTAAATATTTTCTATATTTTTTTATCATAAATTAAAAAAATAACACCAATACTAAAAGTATAAAATAGAAATAACATAGTTTCTCTGGCTTTTCACCATTCTTTAATGGAATAAATATGTCATGCATAATATTAAACACAATTACAACAGAAGCAATTATTTGATACTCACTCATAATCATTTCACTCCTCTTTAAATCAAGTATAATTTTCATTTTTCTAATCATTAAAATTTCTTCTTATCGTTAATAATAATAAAACATTAAATATAATAATGAATGTTCCTAATGATTCTTTAAAACCGCTAAAATTGTAAATAACTTTTTGTCAAAATGTTAGAAATAAAATAAAAAAAAACGGATATTATCCGTTATCTACTATTGGCGGTCTGGACGAGACTCGAACTCGCGACCTCCGCCGTGACAGGGCGGCATTCTAACCAACTGAACTACCAGACCAA
>CAZHBQ010000149.1:0-3147 GCA_964530785.1 uncultured Methanobacteriaceae archaeon
AACTTTTATATTCAATATCTTAAATTTTGCTCTCTCGCTTATTTAAGTATTTTCTTCAACCATTTCCTAAGAATTTAAATAAAGATATTGGTAGTATCTTTATTCAAAAATTGAACTTGCTTTTCTGTAAGAAACAAGTCTTTTCTTTTTATTTTAGTTTCATTTGCAATATCATTAAGAACATCATACAAAGTTATAAGATTATTTCTTAGATTTAATTGATCAGTATCTTCAATAATCGTAATACAAGTATTTCCTATTCTCATAAATCCCTCCACTATATAATATGACTAATTATTTACGCTTATTCCTTCAAAACATTCAATCATAGAAAATTGCAATGATGGATAAACAATTTCAGTTATCAAAAAATATGTACTAGCAAACTTTGAATACGATATAAAGCTTGATACTCTTTTTATCATATTTTTGTTTGTTTTAAATAAAATTATATAAATTGAGGTGAAAAGCATATGATTGAATTATACGCATTGTATCTTAGAAAGTCCAGAAATGATGACAGATGTGAAACTATAGAAGAAACTTTATCCAGACATCATAAAATATTAATGGACCTTGCAAAAAGATTAAAGATAAGAAAAAATCAGCTTCACATTTATAAAGAAGTTGTATCTGGTGAAAGTATAGAAGCAAGACCAGAAATGAAAAGACTACTGAAGAATGTTAATAATGGTGTCTACAAAGGTGTACTTGTTGTTGAGTTGGAAAGACTTGCAAGAGGGGACAGTGTTGATCAGGGAATTATCACTCAAACATTTTACTATTCTCAAACTCTTGTCATTACTCCTTCTAAAACATATGATTTTAACAATGACTTTGATAATGACAGTTTTGAATTTGGATTATTTATGTCCAGAAACGAGTATAAAACAATTAATAGACGACTTAAACGAGGTAAGTTGGCTGCAGTTGATGAAGGATTATATCTGGGAAATATTCCACCATACGGATATAAAATCAAGAAACTAAAAAAAGGCAACACCTTAGAAGAAGATCCAGAGGAAAATAAAGTTTTACAGATAATGATCAGTAAGTTGGATGTAAATTTTGGAACCAGTAAAATAGCCAATCATCTTAATTCACTTGGCATTAAGCCCAGAAAAGCTGACAGATGGACAGATGCATCAGTAAGAGGGATTTTAAAAAACTATGAAACATATTTAGGAAATATCATATGGAACAGAAGAAAACAAGTTAAATCTATTGTGGATGGCAAAAGAATAGTAAACAGACCAGTTAATCATAATTACATCATTACAAAAGGAAAGCACCCTGCCCTTATTACTCAGGAGCAGGCAAATCATATTATTTATGTTTTAAATCATACATCTTGTTGCAAAGTACCCAATAATAAAACAATTAAAAATCCTTTGTCTGGTTTAATTGAGTGTGCTGATTGTGGAAGAAAAATGATAAGAAGACCATATCAAAATGGTAGAATAGAAACTCTTATATGCAAAACTCAAGGATGTAAGAACGTTGCTAGTGATTTGAATATCATAGAAAAAAGAATTATTGAATCACTTAAGATAACTCTAAAGAATTATCATACTTACGTTAAAGATTACAATAAAGAAAAGAATATAGAAAATAACAATACACAAGAATTAATAGATTACTGCAATATAGAAATCGATAAATTAAATAAACAGCTTATTAAAATATGTGAACTACTTGAAAATGATACTTATACGATTGAATTATTTAATTCTAGGAAGAAAACTATCGATACTCGATTAAATGAGTTAAAAAAACAAAAATCCCGTTTAATCAAAGAAAATAAGCAAAATAAGATACATAAAATAAAAAAAGCTATACCAGTCTTGGAAAATGCTTTAGATTTATACTGGAAAGCTGATATTGAACAAAAAAATATCATTTTAAAATCAATAATTAACAAATGTATCTATAAAAAGAAAAAATCCGGAAGATGGGATAAAGAAGCCAGAGATGACTTTGAATTAAAAATTTTTATAAAAATATAGTAAATTTTAAAATTCAAATTATATTGATTTAATCATTGTTTTTATATTTTACTTTTATCATGTCAAACATCATAGTACCGTTTCTTCAGTACCAATATCAGTTAATAGGGCTTTCCCTTTATCATCAGGCATTGTATATCTTTGAGTTAAATATCTTAAACATGCTCCTAGCTCGCCATTGGATCCACCAAATTGAGTAATAATATATTTAGCCATTTGAATGTCTTTTCTTTTAATATCAACAGGATATTGTAATTTTTTACTATAACACCACATTTATATTTTCCTCCCTCTTAAATTTGATGTTGCCAAGGCCATGGACTCTTTATCCATTGAAATGGTTTTGTTTCATTAGAATTTCTTACTTCTAATGGACCAAAATTCATTTCATAATTCTTTTTAGCTTTATCAGCTTTTTTAATATATTCATGATATAATTTTATCATCTCAGCATCATTAGGATGATTGTCTAAATATAAATTAATCTCATGTGCAACAAATTCATAAATTTGTACATTTAATAATAATTGTTGTCTTTTATTCATAGGTTGAATACAATAGTTAGAAAATCCTTTATAGGATTGATATAAATTTTGAAATAAATTACCTAACATAAAAGCTTCTTCACTTTGAAAAAGCATATCTTTTGAATAACAATCACATTGATTATTCATCTCAAATATTTCCATAATTACCTCCTCTATTATACAATATGTTATAAAAAAGAATAAGTATGGGCAAAAGAATGTTATCAGTTTACTAAACTATATTTTTTTATTATATTTGGATTTATAATATTGTTAGTAAATTTACGTAAAAAATAAAAAGGAGTCAAATAACTCCTCAAAATGGCTTGAACATATATCGAATTGCTCCTTAAAATCAGGATAAACGCTATTAAAATTAATTATTTAATTAACTATTGACATTCAATATTTTGTCTTGATAATTCAAAGCACAAAATTTATATATCACTGTATTATTTTAGATTATCTATCTTCCAAAATGCTATTCTCTGCTAAAAAATCTAATTGTTCATCATTCAATTTTTCTTTCTTTTCATTCTGAAATAACTCAGAATGAAATTCATTAGAATTACTAGGTGAGCTTTCAATATAAATATCTACTTTTTTACATAATT
>CAZHBQ010000150.1:0-1830 GCA_964530785.1 uncultured Methanobacteriaceae archaeon
TACAAATTCTATCTGTCCTTGATAATGAACCAGTTTTAATTTGTCCTAAATCAAGTCCTACAGCTAAATCAGCAATAGTAGTATCTTCAGTTTCACCACTTCTATGTGATATTACAGTTGCATATCCATTAGCCTTAGCTAAATTAATTGTTTCAATAGTTTCAGTTATTGTACCTATTTGATTAACTTTTAATAAAATTGCATTCCCTGCATGATTATCTATACCTTGTTGTAAACATTTTTTATTAGTAACAAATAAGTCATCGCCCACTAATTGAATCTTATTACCTAATCTTTCAGTAATTAATCTAAATCCATCCCAATCATTTTCATCAACGGGATCCTCGATTGAAATAATTGGATAAGTACTAACTAATTCCTCATAAAAATTGATTAATTCTTCAGTGGTTAAACTTCTATTTTCACCAGCTAATACATATTTTCCATCTTCATAAAATTCTGATGCTGCAACATCTATTCCTAAATTTACATCAACACCTGGTGTATATCCAGCACGTTTTATAGCCTCAATTATAAGCTCAAATCCTTCACTATTGCTTTCTAAATTAGGTGCGAAACCACCTTCATCACCAACACCTGTTGACAAACCTTTTTCATTCAACACTTTTTTAAGATTATGAAATACTTCTGCTCCTATTCTTACCCTTTCATGAATGGTATCAGCATTAGGTATAATCATAAATTCTTGAAAATCTAATTTATTATCTGCATGTGCTCCACCATTAATAATATTCATCATTGGTCTAGGAAGTGTCTTACCATTTCCAACATATTTATATAGTGGAATTCCTTCTGAATTTGCAGCTGCTTTTAATGCTGCCATGGAAACACCAAGTATTGCATTTGCGCCATATTTAGATTTGTTTTCTGTACCATCTGCTTTAATCATCGCATAATCGATACCTTTTTGATCCGATACATCCATTCCAATTACGATATTTTTAAGATGTTTATTTACATTTTCAACTGCTTTTAAAACACCTTTACCCATATATCTAGTACCGCCATCACGTAATTCAAGCGCTTCTCTAATTCCTGTTGAAGCTCCAGATGGAATAGCTGCTCTACCTACTATTCCATTATCCAAAATTACATCTACTTCTACTGTTGGATTACCTCTTGAGTCTAAAATTTCTCTTGCTTTTACATCTTTAATTTTTGCCATTTTATCATCCTTTCTTATATATATCCATTGTAACATAATTTTCACAAAAAAAATATAAAATAAGCCTACTAAATATTAGGCTTATTGATATACACTATTAATTCCTAGATATTCTTCTAATGTAATCCAATCTCCACTATTATATAGTTGCTCTGCTAAACTATTTCCTACATAACGAAAATGCCATGGTTCATACATATATCCTGTAATACTATCTTTTCCTTTTGGATATCTTAAAATAAAACCATATTTATAACAATTATCCTTAAGCCATTGTCCCTCTGGTGTATTTTCAAAACTGACAAGTAAACTGTTCACATCAATTGCAAGTCCTGTTTGGTGTTCTGAATGTCCTGGTCTAGCTGAATAAGTATCAGCAACTGCCTGACCATCACGAGCTACATAATTATTATAAGTGTTCCTTTGAGTGACATAAGAACGATACCCACTAACAATTGAAAGAGATAACCCAACTGCATTTGCATCAGCTTGCATTTGTGAAAAGGCATTTCTTAATTCTGGAAGTAATCCCCCTGGTGCATAGTTACTAGGAAGG
Organism: uncultured Methanobacteriaceae archaeon; assembly: GCA_964530785.1. GTDB lineage: Archaea > Methanobacteriota > Methanobacteria > Methanobacteriales > Methanobacteriaceae > Methanosphaera. The sequence goes on from CAZHBQ010000150.1 coordinate 1,743, forward strand.
GCATATGTTTTATTAGCAATTATTATGCCACCTATATAATATATTCCATTTCTATTTTCTATTTGATAACCATTAGAAGTGTTACCAA
>CAZHBQ010000150.1:1930-3066 GCA_964530785.1 uncultured Methanobacteriaceae archaeon
CGGAATGCTTTTTCAAAAGTATTACCTGATTTATCTGTTGCTACATAATATAAAGGATATTCACCTACTTTAGAAACATCAAAATCTCCCTTTACCTGAATATCAACTTCATCATTACTATTATCACTAGTTGAAATATTTTTAATCAAATCTACCTCTTCTTCAACAAATATTTCAATATCATTTACACCTTCTATAGTTGGAGGTACACTATCGTTAACAAGTAAAGTAACATTATAATCCTTATTACCTACTGTAAATGTACCCTTATAAAAATTTGCTGAACAAATCATTTTATCCGATATACCTATATTTTCCCAACTGATTTTCGCAGATAATGTTTTCCTACCCTTTTTATATTTAACTGTTTTTGGTATTTCATCATCAATATTAATAATTATTTTATCATTATAACTAATTTTCATTCCTATATTTAATATCAAAAGGGTAACTACAAAGGATACCATCATACATAAAATGGCAAGGAATATGATAATTATTTTCTTTTTTTTCTGATTCATAATACATCCTCATATTTTATTATATCTAATATTTTCTGAATATCTAATTTAATGAATTTACAATTCTCTTAAATTCATCTCCTCTATCTTCAAATTTTTTATATTGATCCCATGATGCACAGGCTGGACTAAGTAATATAATATCATCTTCATCACTTAGGTTGTATGCTAAAGTTGTAGCTTCTTCTAGATTTTCTACTACTGTACATTCTTTTCCAATTCTATCACAAAATTCTTTTATTTTATTTTTAGTTTCACCATATGTTATCACTGATTTAACATTTTTCATATATGGTTCTAATTCATCAAAACTTTGTCCTCTATCTAAACCACCCATTAAAATAATTGTTGGATCATTAAATGCCGATAAAGCTATCATAGTTGATTTATTGTTTGTTGCTTTAGAATCATTATAAAAACTTCTATCATTAATTCTTGTTACAAATTCTAATCTATGTTCAACACCAGTGAAAGTTTCTAATACCTCGTTTATATAATTATTTTCTATTCCTAACTCTTTAGCAACTATAATCGCACACATTATATTTTCATAATTGTGATTTCCAACTAATTTTATATCTTTAGTATCTATTATTTTTTTATCCTTATAATATA
>CAZHBQ010000151.1:0-3016 GCA_964530785.1 uncultured Methanobacteriaceae archaeon
TAATTATAGCACATTTTTCTATTTATCAGTCAAAAAGTTGAACACAACTTTTTATAAAAATTATAAAAGTGAAAAATAAATTTAAAAATGTATAATTTTTTGTGAGATTTCCTAATGAAAATGTATAATAAATATGAGGTGATAGTATGTATGAAAATTCAGATTCATTAGAAAGATTATTTGAGAAATATCCATTATTAAGGAACAAGGTGAGAGGTTTACCAAATTTAGGTACAAGACCAGATGGAGATTCTTTTTCATCAGAAGTAAAAAAAATATATGATGCTTTTTCCATTTATGGTAATGAATTATATCAATTAGAGAATGATTATATTAGAAGTTTAGAAACTAGATCACTTGGTGGTGGAAGCCCTATGAGGACTCCTATATTTCCTTTATGTAAGCAAAGAATGTTAGATACGATTAATTTAGATGATATGTCTGAGTATCCACTTGCTGCTGGAGATGAAAAGTCAAGAGAAGAGATAGTAAAATATTTAGAAAAAGAAGGCTTTAAAAGTCCAAGACAACTAAATAAAGATAATGTAATTTTTACAGTTTCTACAACACAGGCTTTTAACATAATAATGAAAGTAATTGCAAGACCATTTGATGTAATTTTAATGACAGGACCAAATTATGGATTATTTACATTTGTTCCAGAACGAAGTATAGGAGCTACTGTAGAAATTCTTCCATTATCTGAAGATGATGATTGGTATGTTAATCCACATAAACTAGCAAGTAGAATTGATGAGTTAAATGAAGAATTGAAATTCAAATATAGTTCCAAATTAGATTATACTTCAAGAGTAGTAGCATTTTTAAATGAGAATCCACATAATCCATTAGGAAAGGTAATGAATGAAAATAATAGGAATTTGTTAAATCAAATAGGAGAAGTTTGTTTAAATAAAGGTGTTTTTGTCATAGATGATATTATTTATAGAGATTTAACATATGATAGAGATAATTTGTCGTTACCAATGGCATCAAATGAAAGATATTTTGATAATACAATTACTATGACAGGATTATCTAAAAGTTTTGGTTTAGCATCTTTAAGATCAGGAATGATTGTAGCAAATGAATCTATTATTCGTGGGGTAAGAAATTATATTTTTCAAACGATGGATTCATCACCTATTTTACAAGGAAAAGCACTAGCAGGAGCATTTAATGCTTCTGATATTAGATATCAAGAATATAATAATTATTTTAATCCTATTATTAGAGAATATAAATACAGATTAGAACTGCTAAAAGCTATGATTGAAGGAATAGATGTTGTAGAAGACAAGAAAATAAGGCAACAAATGAAAGAAAACAATCAATGTTATTCTCTGAGCCTAACTATGAAGGTGGAGTTGTAGCAGTAGTTTTAAAAAATACTTCATTATCTTCCAATATTATTAAAGATTTAAAGAAAGATTTTTTTAATACTTTTATCAAAGAAGATAGATATAAACTATTTATTACTGGAATATTAACTACATTGAAAATATCTGTATTTACAATAATATTTGGAACAATTTTAGGGATACTCTTGGGAATAATTCGTATTTCAAGAAAAAAGATGTTGAGAACAATTTCAAGTTTGTTTATTTCACTTATACAAGGAACTCCAATTACAGTATTATTATTAATTATGTATTATTTAATTTTAGTTAAAACTTCTTTATCTCCAATTGTAGTATCAATTATTACTTTTTCCATATATTTATCTGCTTATGTAGCTGAAATGATTAGAGGTGGTTATGAGGCAATAAATAAAAATCAAATTCAAGCCTCCTATGCTATTGGTTTCAATAAATATCAGACTATTAAATTTGTAATTCTACCACAAATTATCAATTATATTATGCCAATTTATAAAGGTCAAGTTATCTCAACGATTAAGTCAACATCAGTTGTTGGATACATTGCTGTAACTGATTTGACTAAGATAGGTGATATGGTTAGAGCTAGAACCTTTGATGCTTTTTTCTCATTAATTGCAGTTGCATTAATTTATCTATTAATATGCCTAATATTCCAAAAAATTTTAGAATATATAGATAGGAAAATAAATAAAAGAAGGAAGGAGTTAGTATAATTATGTTAAAATTAAAAAATATTTCTAAAAAATATGGAAAAGATATTATCTTTGATAATGTTTCATTTGAGATAAAAAAGGGAGAAGTAGTATCAATTGTAGGGGCTTCAGGTTGTGGTAAATCAACATTATTAAAATGTTTGAATAAATTAGAAGAAATTGACGATGGTGAAATTTATTTAAATAATCAAAATATTAATGATATAAAAGTAACTGAATTGCGGCAAAAAATAGGATTAGTATTTCAGGAATATAATCTATTTGAACATTTAACTGTATTAGACAATTTAACAATAGGGTTAATTGAAATAAAAGGTATTTCAAAGCTCGAAGCAGAAAAGAAAGCCATCAAGTTATTAAAAAAAGTTGGTTTAGAAGAAAAAAGAGATAATTATCCCGATGAATTATCGGGAGGTCAAAAACAAAGAGTAGCAATTGCTAGAACATTACTTATGAAACCAGATATTATTTTACTAGATGAACCAACTAGTGCCTTGGATGAAGAAATGAAAAAAAGTGTTTTAAATCTAATTAATGAATTAGTAGAAGAAAATATGACATTAATCATAGTATCACATGAAGCAGTTTTTGTAAAAAAAGTTTCTGATAGAATTTTTAAACTTACTAAACATCATTTAGAGGAATTATAATATGAGTGTAGTGATTTTTGTAGGTGGAGCAACTGCTTGTGGAAAAAGTACATTTGTCCATAAATTAAATACTAATATTTTAAATAGTAAAGAGTATAGAAGATATCAAGGATTTTTTGATATTGCTATAAAGAAAGGAATACCAAAAGATAAAATTTTTAAACTAGTAACTTCTGTGGAGGTTGATGACTGGTTTGTTAATATTTGTGAGGAATCGGATGTTATTATTTCAGATGTTCATTATGCTATACAAATGAATAGAAATAAAGAT
>CAZHBQ010000152.1:0-3006 GCA_964530785.1 uncultured Methanobacteriaceae archaeon
TACAACCTCAAAAAAAGAAATGCTCAAATTGTGGAACTGAAAATAATATAGATAACAAAAGATGTATTTATTGCGCAGCTTTTTTTGAAACAGATGAGAAAAAATGAAAACAATAAACCAATACTTGTTAGAACAATGTTGTAACTTTAGATGTGGTATTGCATTACCATATCAGAGAATACCAAATAATTTTTGTGATATATCAAATGTGTATAATTATTCAGTTCCAGAAGACGCAGTTGAAACTTGGAAAACTTCTAGTGGTTCACTTAATTTTGATGAAAATAGTGCTATTATGGGGGCAATTGGTGAATCTTTAGAAAGATATTCAGCAGCAGTTTGTATGTTTAATATAAAATCATATTTTGATTTAAAAAATGAAAAAAACATACTTAATTACAATGATTTTTCTTTATTTTCTGATAGACAATATAGTGATTCTAATTTTTTATGGAAAAGACCTAAACAAGAAAAACAATATTTTGGAAAAGTTTATTCATTATATGATAATAAAGAATGGTACGTACCACAAGAGCTAATAGGGCTTGGATCTAGAATGCAAGATGCTTGTATCCCATCTACTTCAACTGGTATTGCTGCACATACAAATAAGTTTGAAGCAATTTATTCTGCTTTATTGGAAGTATTGGAACGAGATGCTTTGACAACTTATTGGTTGCACTCAATTGGTGGTAGAGAAATATCACTAGAAGAAAAATATAAAAGTGAAGTTCTTACTAAAAATGGACAAATATTTTGTTTCGATATAACACAAGATTGGAATCCATATCCTGTTGTTATAGTATGTGGATATTTATTAATCAATAATAAAAAAAGAATATCTCTGGGAGTTGCCTGTAGAGAAAATTACCAAAAAGCCATAGAAAAAGCATATTTAGAATGGATTCAAGGTTGTGTATTTGCAGGTTATTACGATGAATATCATAGTGATATTAATTTGGATAATTATGAAGATATTAATAGCTTTGATTTACATGCTGTCTATTATACTAAACATCCTGAAAAATGGGAAAAAGTTCCCCTTATTAAATATAGAAGTTCATATAAGTATACTGAAAAAAATAACAATCTAATAAATAAAGATGTTAAGTATAAACTTGAGTTTTTATTAAAAAAATTGAAACATGAGAATATTAGATTATTTTATAAAGATATTAGTACAATTGATGTTAAAGATGCAGGTGTTACAGTAATTCGAATTTTGTCGCCTGATTTATCACTTTTACATGGTGATGAAAATGAAATGTTTCTTGGCGGTAAAACAAAAGATATAACATGGCGATATAAAGATTTAAAATCTAGGGAATTTCCAAATCACTATCCACATCCATTAGGGTAAAGATAATAGAATAAATATCAGTCAAAAATATTTCAATAATATTTTAACACTGGAGTATCTCAACCAATTAAATAAATTATTAGTAAAAAACTAACCATAAAGAGTATTAAATTATAAGTTAAAAATAACTTGTAAAATATATTATACAAGGAGATAAATATATGAAATATGAAAAAAGTATAAATTGGAATATCTTCATAGAAGATAATAAATTGTTTATCACAAAAGGTGCTGATGAAATATACTATTTAGATGAAACAACTGATGAACAAGCTAAAACAATTTATGATGCTTATTGTAATAATTCTTTTGATGATTTATTAAAAAATCATACTTGTGATGATATAATAAGTAAACTTGAAAAGACTGGGGTTATTTATAAAAAAAAATTTGTTTCTAATAATAAAAAAATCAAACTATATATTAGATATTATGGAAAGCCAAATGACAAATTAAAAAATGAAATTACCAATATTATATCAAAAAGAAATAATATAAAATTAGTTGATGATATAAATAGTAGTGATTTAATATTATTAATAAGAATTAATATTCCTCTTAAAACCTTACTAGAAGATTATTCAAAAACTACAATTCCTCATATTTTAATTGATTTAGGATACGCTAATAACATATCAATTGGACCAATAGTATATGAAGAAACAGCATGTTTAGGTTGTTATATTGGAAGAATTATAAAAAATTGGGGAGATCCCTTACCACCGATAGAACCAGCGGTTACAAATAAATATGAATTAATTTCATCATTTATAATAGAAAGAATAGAAGAATTCATTATATATGGAAATTGTCCTGACTTAATAAATAATGTATGGAATTACAATGTTAATACTTATTGTTCAGAATATAATAAAATTTATAAACTACCTTGGTGTCCACATTGTAATGATAAAAATGATAATGACAAAATCAATTTACCATGGGCAAAGGAGTCTGATTATGTCTAAAAATCAAAATTCATCTACCCTATTTGATTTATATTGGGAAAATAGCAATTTAAATAATAAAAATGTATTGGACTTTGTAAACAACTTTATTAATGAAGAAAAAGATATAAGGCGAATTGAATATCCAACAAATGATATGAGATTGGATTATCCTAAAGATAAATTATACGCAATTATGAAAAAAAGACAAAGTGATAGAAAATACAATAATTATCAAATAAATAAAAAGCAATTGTCCTCATTATTTTCTTGTTTTGCTGAAATTGATAAGCACAGATTGCTATCTTCAGCTGGTGGTAAATACCCTATTGAAGTCTATGCATTATGTTTCAATGTTAAAAACCTTAATAATAAAATAGTTTATTATAATTATATTGATAATTCATTATCCATTATTGGTAGTTGCAAAAACTGGAATAATTTAAAATCTATAACAGGGGCAGGAAATTCAATTACCGGTGAGCCATCAATTATGTTTATATTTGTTGGTTTCCCAAATAGAGTCGTTTCAAAATATGGAGAACGAGGGGGAAGATTTTTACTAATTGAATCTGGACATTATATTCAAAATTTATTATTAAGAATTGCATACGAAAAATTAAAAGCAGTTGAACTTGGAGGACTATTTGATAATGATATTAAAAATATACTTGGATTAAAAAACTCTGATGCAATAAT
>CAZHBQ010000153.1:0-2978 GCA_964530785.1 uncultured Methanobacteriaceae archaeon
AACAGTAAAAGAAAAGGAGAATAAGATTAAAGCAAAAAAAACTAAAATACAGGAAAAAGAAACTAAAATGCAGGAAAAAGAAACCAAAATTAAAGCAAAAGAAAACAAGATAAGATCAAAAGAAACCAAAATGATAGAAAAAGAGAATAAAATGATAGCAAAAGAAACTAAGATGAAAGTAATGGAAGAACAAATAAAGAGAAGAGAAATTAAGTTAGAGCAAAAACAAAGAGAATTGAAAAGAAAGGAAGAAGAGATGATGCAGAATGATATATTTTTAATTAAAACACTTGTTAATCAGTTAGGTTATAATGAAATTGAAGCAATGAAATATATTAACATTAAAGAAAGCGAATATGACAAATATTTAAAAATGTTGAAAATGTAATCGCTTTAAATGGACAAAATGTGAATAAAATTTATGAAAATAACAAATATTCATAAGTAGGTTATTAGAAATATGTTGAAAAAAAGAACTAAAATTAAAAAATATAGAATTTTTTTCTTTAGAAATTTGACAAATAAATAAATTTCTGTTATTATGCTTCGGGGGTGATGGAAATGTTCTTTAATACACATTCACATTTAAATAGTGAAAAATTATATCAAGATAGAGATTTATATATTCAAAATGCTTTAAATAATAAAGTGACAAATATTGTGGTAGCTGGATATGATTTAGAATTATCTAAATTAGCTGTACAAATTGCTCATGAATATCCATTTATTTATGCAACGGTAGGAATAAGTCCAAATGATTGTCTTGATACAACTGATGAAGATATTAATCAAATTGAAGAATTACTTCAAGATCACCGAGTGGTTGCTTTAGGAGAGATTGGTTTAGATTATTATTGGGATACAGTACCTAGAGATAAGCAAAAGGATATTTTTTTGAAACAAATAGAAATTGCAAAAAAATATAATAAACCAATTGTTATACATGCTAGAGATGCGTATGAAGATACTTATACAATCTTAAAAGAAGCAGCACATTATGGCATTATGCATTGTTATAGTGGATCTGCAGAAATGGCTAAGAGATTTATTAAAATAGGATTTATGATTTCTTTAGCTGGACCAGTTACATTTAAAAATGCAAGAGTACCAAAGGAGGTTGCGAAAGCAATTGGTATAGATTATTTATTAATCGAAACAGACTGTCCTTATTTAACACCTCACCCATTTAGAGGTAAGTTGAATGAGCCAGCAAATGTTGTGTATATTGCCCAGGAAATAGCGAAGCTAAAGTCAATGGAGATAGAAGACGTTGCTAGAATCACAGCATTTAATGCCAAAAAAGTGTTTGGGATTAAATAAGGAGGAAATTTTATGTTTAATCAAATGAGTGAGGGAACCACCTCGTCGGCTATACGCCGAAATAGAATTATTATAGTATTAACTATATGTTTGATGTTGTTGGTTACATTGGTTTCTGTATATGCAGTAGAAACATTAAATTTCAAAAGTACAGTAAATATTGAAATTAAAGATGGAGTCAATAATGTTAAGGAATATATTGTTAATCAAGATACTGTTGAAAATGTATTGAAAGAATTAAATATAACTTTAAATCAGGCTGATAAATTAAATTTGAATAAGAATGAAATTGTTAAAGAAAATGATAGTATACAAATAACAAGAGTGACTAAGAAAATAGTAACAGAAACTGTTTCAGCTAAGTATAAAACTATTCATAAAGGGTCTAGAATTTGGGGAGATACTTTAATACAGAATGGAAAAAATGGAACAACTCAAAAAACATATACTATTACTTATGAAAATGGAGAACAAGTTTCAAAAGTAGAAATTTCTTCAATCGTAATCAATGAGCCAGTAAATAAAATTATACAACATGATAAAATTGCAGAAGGAACAATTTTTACTGGAAGATTAACAACTTATGGAGGAGATTGCAGTGATTGCGGAGGCAGAGCTTCTACAGGAATTAAATTATCAGGAATAACAGGAGTTAATAATTCAAATTCACCATTTTTAACATACAATGAAAAAAAATATTATTGTATTGCTGCTGATAGATCTATCCCTTTTGGAACAATTATGGAAATTTCAAATCATAATTTAAATCTTCCAGATACAATCGAAGCGATTGTAGTGGATAGAGGAGGAGCAATCAAAGGTAGAACGATAGATATTTTTAATGGTAGCGAATCAGGTAGTAAGAAATACTTTAAAAGTAATTCAACTAATAGTGCAAAATTTAAAATTATCAAATTAGGTAATGGAAAAGCTACCTTTTGGAAGTAAGAAGCTTATTAACAGCTTCTTTTTCTTTTATATAAATGACAATATTGTTATCTAACTGTCATTATCTAGTCATTTTAATTATTTATAATTGAATATATGATAAGTAATCATTTATAATAGTGGTGGTGATATTATGATAAAATTATTGTTAGTAGAAGATGATGAAACTATAGTTAAACATTTAACAACATTATTAGAACAAGAAAACTATATAGTTTTTAATGCTGATGGACAAACTAAAGCAATTAATATTATAGAAAGTGAAGATATAGATGTTGCTTTATTAGACCTAAGTTTAAAAGAAGGACATGGTTTTTCTTTATATCAACAAATAAAGAGTTATAAAGATCTGCCTATCATATTTCTAACAGCCAGTAATGATGAATTTAGCGAATTAACAGGTTTATCAATGGGTGCAGATGATTATATACCAAAACCTTTTAAACCAAGAATCTTGTTATCAAGAATAACTAATGTTTTAAAAAGATATTCAATCAATGAAACTATCTATACATATAAAAATATAAAACTTAATTCAACTAGTGGAAAAGTATACAAAGATAAACAAGAAATATATTTATCAGCATTAGAATACAAGCTTTTATTAATATTTTTCCATAATAAAAACAAAGTTCTCACAAGAGAAATATTGTTAGAAGAAATATGGAACATATCAAAAGAAGATGTTAATGACAATACATTAACTGTAT
>CAZHBQ010000154.1:0-2876 GCA_964530785.1 uncultured Methanobacteriaceae archaeon
AGGATATATAGATTTTAATATATTAAGGAAACAAATGAAATATCAATACAAGAGAAAAGAAATTGTAGATAAATTGTTTGATGAAGTTATCAAAACAAAATCATTTAATAATGTATTCATATCACAAATGCCTATGCCAATATCTCTTAAAGAAGCATAGATATGGTATATTTGCATAAGACTCATAATAAAAACAACATTTTTCTTAAAAAGAGCGAAAATTTAAATATAATAAGTAATTTTCTGATATTTTTTTCTTAATTATTTAAATTTCAAGTTTCTAACATTGATAACTGCTATAATGCACTTCAGTGGGAGAATTCTTTCATATTCAAAACCTTTCTAGCTTTCTCCCACTTTAATAATATATAAATAACTATTTAAGAGGAAAATAAAATCTTCCTCTATTGTTTTAAGTTTTCTTTATTGCTTCTAATAACTTTTATTGCCATAAAACATTTCCATATAATCAATATTGTAATAACTAAAGCTTATATAATCTTAAAATTTCACACACATAAATAAATAAATAAGATAAAAAAATATCTAAAAAGTATTTATAAATTAGTTTTTTTAGAAAACTTTTTTTCAACATTTCCAATTTTATTTCTTTATTATTTAATATTGATATAATGCAATTGTGATGAAGAAAGAATTCTATCATCAATTTATATATTAGGAGGAGAAAATATGAAAATTTTATTAGTATGTAATGCTGGGATGTCAACAAGTATGCTTGTATCAAAGATGGAAAAAGCAGCTAAAGAGAAAGGAATTGATGCTACAATTTTAGCAGTACCATTAACACAAGCAAAAACAGAAATCAATGAATGGGACGTTGTTATGCTTGGACCACAAGTTAGACATTGTATAAATCAATTAAAGAAATGTTCTACAAAAACTCCAATTGAAATCATCAACATGCGAGATTATGGCTTAATGAATGGTGAAAAGGTTTTAGAAAAAGCCATTGAAATTATCAATCAAAAATAAAATGAAAAAACGTATTTTAAATGAAAGACTTGCAGCTATTGTTGCAAGTCTTAGACATGGTGAAATGCTATTTATTGCAGATGCTGGAAGTGGTACATCATCAAAGGCTATGTATCTATTGGATAGAGATGTAGAATATTTGGATTTAGGAGTTGTTACTGGTTCTCCTAGTTTTAGAGATGTTTTTACTACTTTAATAAAATGTGGTGATTTTGAAGGTGCTATTGTAACTAAAGATATGGTAGAATTAAATCAGAAAGATTTTCAAATCGTTGAAAAATCTTTTGATATACAAAATATTCATATTATGCATTATATTCCTGAATATTATCAGATGAGAGATAGATGCAAAGCAGTTATTCAAACTGGTGATTATGGGGTTCATGCTCAAGCAATTCTAATTGCAGGATATTCAAGTGCTTATATTCCTATGAAATGGCTGAAAGAAGGGTTGAAGAAAAATGATGAGTGAAAAAGAAAAAATGAAAATAGGACAATGGTATGATGCCAATAATGATAAAGAACTAATTGATGCAAGAGTAAAAGCACAAGATTTGTGTTTTGAACTTAATCAATTAAAACCAAGTCATGAAAGAAAACGACAAGAAATAATTCATCAGCTTTTAGGATATTTTCCTCAAGATTTAGTTTTACTTAGTCCTTTTACTTGTGATTATGGAGTTAATATTCATATTGGAAAGAATGTATTCATAAATATCAATAATTATTTTATGGATGGAGCAGATATAACAATAGGAGATAATGTCTTTATTGGTCCATTCTGTGGCTTTTATACAGCTAAACATCCACTAGATTATAAAAATAGAAATAAAGGGTTAGAAAAAGCATTGCCTATAACTATTGGTAATAATGTTTGGATTGGAGCAAATGTGTCCATTATGCCTGGAGTAAACATAGGTGATGGATGTGTTATAGCAGCAGGTAGCGTTGTTACTAAAAATATAGCAGCTAATTCTTTAATTGCTGGTGTTCCTGCTCGTGTTATAAAAGAAATTGAACAATAGCGAGGTACCAAAATGGATGAATTCTTACAAGATATAAATACTTTATTCTTTAAAAAATGGATATGCATTCAAGAAGACGAAAAGTATCAGATATGTGTAAGTGAAAGAAATCAAGATATTATTTATATAGAAACAGAATATGGAATAGGTGAAGTTACTTTTAATCCATTAAATATTATTGAATTAAAAGTAACTAACAAAGTGACTGAAGAAATCGATTTCTATCTTCATTTCCAAATGAAAACTATGAAACATGCATTAGAACTATTTAATGAGATGATAAAAAGTATTATTAATTTATTAAACAAACCCATTACTAAGGTTTTACTAAGCTGTTCAGGTGGATTAACTACTAGTTTTTTTGCTCAAAGAATTAATGAAGTCATTCAATTATTAGGATTAGATTTAAAAGTTGATGCAATAGGATATAATAAATTATTTGAAGTGGGAATTAACTATGATATTATTTTACTAGCTCCACAAATTTCATATTTACACGCAAAAGTCCATGATATTCCTAAAAATCAAATCATTTTAAATATACCACCACAAACTTTTGCGAAATATGATGTTGGAAAAATCATTACTCTTATAAACAAAGCAAAAGAAAATAAGAAGAGAATAGAAAATACTCAAACTAATGAATTACCACTACATTTAGATATAAGTGATCAAAGACAAATTCTTTGTTTAACTATCTTCAAAAATAAAGAACATGTTCATATTACTTATCGCTTATACCAAAAAGGTCAAATTCTCATAGATAATGAAATTATCAAATATAACATATCTGTTCAAGATATATATGATGTTTTAGATACTATTATATTGCAATATCCTGATATATCCATGATTGGT
>CAZHBQ010000155.1:0-2866 GCA_964530785.1 uncultured Methanobacteriaceae archaeon
AAAACCAGTAATCCCATAGTAAAACAAGCATTAAAAGATACTAGAGATAATTATACTACTTGGCGTTTAAGTAATATAGATGTACGTAAACTTAATGAAATAATTCCTGGAATGGGTAAAATATTATTAAATAAAACAGTAATGAGCAAATGTTCTCCAGAAGAAATTGCAGAATTTATAAGAAATCCAAATGATGATAATTTTAAAAAGGTGATAATAAGTACTTATGGAGAAAGAGCACAACAAGTATTAGCTGAAAGGCCAATGTTAACAATGGGACAAATATCTAATTTAGATATATTTGATCCAGTTGTAGAAGAAAGATTTGGAAAAGGTGTAATTCATAATTTACTTTCTTATGATTCACATGCACCTGAAGTGGTTGGTGAACTTGTTCGTCATCCTGAAAAAATGCAGAGATATAATATGTTTGAAAAAGCTTTAGGTGATTATTATTCTGATTCATATGTTGATTTAGAATCCAAACTATCTAATTATATATTATTAGATCCACTTTTAAAAAATATTAAAGAGAGTGATTTAACACCAGAAAGATGTGAAAAATTAAAACTTATAGCTGCTGATTATCAAGCACGTCTTTCTAAAAATACTATAAATTCAGATGAGTTAGCAATTATTCCTTTAGAATCACTTGAAGATTTAGATAATTATGAGCAAAGAAGAAATGAAATTTATGATGACTATATTATGAAATGCAGTGATCCAAATAAAATTAAGGAAGCAATGGCTAGACGTTTATTTGGTATGAATTATGAAATGAATAGTAATTATTCAGCGCAAACGGTTAGTTTAGCTGGAATGGTTTATACTTATAATTTAGGAACATTTACACAAGATGAACGTACAGTTAATAGTAGTAATTTTACACAAGATGATTTAGACACATTAGAATTATTTACTATAATTTCTAAAATAAAAGATCCTGATGTGTTGAAACAAATATATCAAGAATTGTCTTCAAGAGATGATGTTATAAAAGTTCAAGATGTTAAGAAATTAAGAGAAAAGGTTCCACTTCAGTATTCTCAAGATTTAGTAGATTCATTAACTACTTTAGAAAGTGCTAAGGAAAGAGCATTAAGCGGTGAAGAAGGTATTTCTTATACTCAAACAGAAGATGGATATGAAATTGTTTCTTTAACAGGTGCAAGTTTTAGAGTTATAGAACATTCAACAAGATTACAAAGTTATGGGCAGACAAATTCAAACATTGATTTACCAAGTGGTAAAACTGAAAGTGAAATTTGGAGAGAATTTGAAAACGGATGTAGTACAATATCAGGATGTCTTATAGAAGATGGAATGTTACATTCTTGTTCTGCTTTAGGTAATGTACATTTAGGATTTGCTTCTGTACCACCAAAACAAATTATAGGTATGTCACATACAGATGCTCATGTTAGTCATTCTGAAAGACAATTAGATCCTTATTTTGAATATAATGCTGCAAAATTTAACTATTCAGATGAATTAATGCGTAAGACAGCTGCTCAAATAGCTGGTGTTGAATCTAAAGATCCAACACATGAATATGATGAAGTTACCATGATGAGAAGGAATGTTGATGCTACTAATATAGCTGATGATACAAATGGTGGTAAAATAATGCCAGATTATATAATTGTATATGGTCCAGTTACAGATTATCATAAAAGATTAGCTACTGATTTTGGAAAGAATGGAAAGCCTTTACCAATATTAGAAATTCATCAAGATAAATATTATGACAGAATTTATCAAAAAGCTTATGATAAAAAAGATCATAGTGCTAAAAGAGCAGAAGGAAATGTTGTAAAAGAGGTTAGAGATATTGCTACACATGAAGATGAGGAAAGATGACTACTAAGTATACTTTAATTAATTCGGTTGATATCATATCAATCGCCATTATGAGCGAAAAGCTGTAAATAACTACGCTTTTCGCTCCATTTGAATTTAAACTCCCATGTGGTAGTTTTTATATAGCATAAAACTTACTAACAATGATAAAATTATTAGTAGTTTTATTTTAAGCCTCTTTTAAACTGTTTTCATTAAGTAAAAAATCATAAATGCTAATATAAATTATTCCATTATCATCTTGCCATTTTATAAAACTATCATAAACAATTATCATTTTTTTAAAATTATCTCCAACATTCAAAAGCGATTGTAATTCTTGTTCTCTTTTTATGAGTTTTTCTAATTGTCTAAAATTGATCAAACTGTTTCTAATACCAATATCTACAAAATAGTATTTTGATGGCGTTTCTTTCAATAACATCGTTGATATATACATTATCTTTTTGGAAGTTTAAATAATCAATTTTTTCTTCTATACTTTCAAAGGTAGTTATTAATGGAAGTCCACCATAATTTATATATTCATTTAATCCACTTATTTTATCTCCATTGTAGACAGACATAAATTCAGAAAAAGAAAGTGGATACACCTTTATTTCATCACCACGACCTCTAAATTCCGTAATTATATCAGATGATAAAAATTTTGAATTACTACCAGTTACATAGACATCCAAATTTGGTTTTCTAAGAAAACTATTCAATACACTTTCAAAATCTTTTACTTTTTGTATTTCATCTAAAATAACATAGTAAGTATCATTATCTAAAGCTTTTCCCATAACATAATCATAAAGCTTTTTTGGATTAGTATATTCTTCATTTTCGATAGAGTCTAATTCTAATTTGATTATATGGCTTTCATCAACACCATTATCTAATAAATAGTTTTTAAAAATTGGGTCAAGTAAATATGATTTCCCACATCTTCTAATACCTGTAACTATTTTTATAAGTTTGTTATTTCTTTTTGAAATTAGTTTATTCAAATAGTAATTTCTTT
>CAZHBQ010000156.1:0-2842 GCA_964530785.1 uncultured Methanobacteriaceae archaeon
CATTTCACATATTTATCACATAATCGTTTCTAGCTGGACTGTGAATAGTAACAATCAAATACCGTCTTTTCTTTCAAAAGAAAAACAGCAATAATTACTACTATTGCTGTACAATGATAGTTTGAAATTCAAATCTTTTATAATGATGTCTAGACAAGGAATATTCAAATATTTGTCCACTGCTTAAATATGAAGTTTGTTCTTCCTGAATAAATGGTTCTTTACTTGTAAGTCCTAAGTATTCTTGCTCAAGTTGAGTTGATAATGATGATGTAATCATTATATGTGAACTCTGTATTTTTAGTTTTAATTTTTTTTCAATGTATTCATATATTGAGCCATGTAAATGTTCAAATTTTAAATTTGGTATTAAGCTTAAGGGAAAATAATTAATATCTATGAGATGTGGCACATCATCTAATAATCTCAATCTTATTATATGATAAACAAAATCTCCTAGTTCTATTTGCAGTTTTTTTGCTAAAAATTCATCTGCAGGAATAACTTCAAATTCAATAACTTTACTTGTGACTTTCTTTTTTCCTTTATATTTGGCAGTTAAACCTCTTGTAAACATCGCAGCACTATTTTCTGTTGCTGGATCATAATCTTTTACAAATGTTCCAGCTCCTCTTCTTCTAATAATCAATCCTTCTTTTACAAGAATATCTAATGCTTTTTTCATTGTTTCTTTATTACAATGATAACTCATACATAATACATATTCATAAGGTAACTTTTGACCATAAATATACTCTCCACTTTTTATTTTAGAGCGGATATCTTCTGCTATATCTTTATATTTTGCCATAATATCACCTCACAATTATAAAAATACCATACTTTTAAATTAAAATCACTAGTTTTTTTAAATTTTTAATTTATTTACAATTCTTTTCTCTAATGTATAAATTGTAAATTCATGATTTTCATATATACAAAAACTCTTTTCTCCTTGTTTAGGCAGTGATATTGATGATGGATTAACTATATATATTTCATTTATTTCTTCTAATATAGGAACATGATAATGTCCATATAACAATACATCTCCTTTATTTAAATAAGGCATGTGGTCTTTATCATAATGATGACCATGAGTTAAAAAGAAACATCTATCATCAATATATAATCTTGTATATGTTTCCATTATATTAAAATTCAAAACCATCTGATCAACCTCTGCATCACAATTTCCTCTAACCGCAATAATTTCTTCTTTATATTCATTTAATAATTCTATAACCTTTTTAGGATTATAATCTTCAGGCAAATCATTCCTTGGCCCATGATACAAAATATCACCTAAAATAACTAATCTATCTGCTTTTTCCTGCTGATAAATATCTATAATTCTTTTTAAATTCAAATAAGATCCATGAATATCTGATATAATCATTAATTTCATATTTTTCCTCCTGTACTTTATAAACTTATTCTTCCATTTTCATCTTACCATCTTTATGAATTATTATAATATTACTATCGTATCTTCCAATATCCCTTTTTATTAGATCCTATTCTTTCAATATATTTATTATTTTTAAGATACAGCAATATTTTTCTAACATAACTATCACTAAAACCTGATACAGCAACTAAATTTTTTATTGTATAATCAGGATGCAATATGAGAATATCATATATTTTTCTATAAGCATCTTTCAAGAAAAATTTATCAATTGATTTTGAGTAATTTTCAATTTCTTTATTTAAAGGTATAGTAACATTAACATAATTATCCATAATATTAAATGCTTGTTTACCATAATTATTAATAATCAAAGGAACTCCATGCCCTGTTTGTTCAACATAACCTAATTGTCCAAAAATCTTTTGTAACTTTATATTTATTGGTCGGCTTATTCCCATAAAAAATTCTTCCTTTGTAAGATCTTCGGGTAATCCACCTGTTGATATAATTTCTATTCTATCTGAAAAGATATATACGGCTGGTGGATTCATTCTATCCCATTTTGTGTGCAAGCAAGCGTTAATCCAAGCTTCTCTAAAACATAGCATATCAAATAAATTTTCTTCTATTCTTTGATGAGATTTAATTTCTACTCTAGTTTCATTAATTGATTCTATATAATTAAGCACTTGATCCATAGCAACCAAAAGGCACTTATAACCATACTCGTTACGCTTAATTAATTCACTTTTATCATCAGTTTTAAAAGTAACTACCTTGATTGAAATATCATTTTTATCTGCTAAAAGCATCGCCATATTGTTATACTTTCCATTTTCTAATTTTAAACCAATATTTTTTTCAAAATGTTCATTAATTGTTAGTCCTTTTGTAGTATATAACATTTTAAGCTGATTAAAACTTAAGTTTTGATTTATTGATTCTGTTTGAAAAATATTATCAATTTCTTTTTTTCTAAACATCAAAAAACGTAATTGTTCTGGTGTTAATTCACTATCCTCATCGGCGGATCTCATATAATATTTACCATATGATGAATAAGGTGCATCATTAGCTTGAGCATAAACTTTTATAACATTTTTATCATCCATAAGTTCTAAAGTAATCATGGGGATAATTTGTGGTTTAATATAATTTGCAATAGCTTGTGATATCTCTCTTAAAGTTCTATTCCCTATTTGTTGTCCTACAACGTCACCGTTATCTTTTACCCCAAAATATAAAGTACCATATCCATTTTTATTCAACATAGAACTCAATGATATTATTCCTTCTTTAAGTTCACCGGTAGTCTTTTTAAATTCAACTGATTCAGTTTCAATACCTAAATTCATATTCTCACATCCTTTATAATATAATTGTACTAAACCGCTTCGCGGTAGTACAGTTCTTTCCATATATTTTCTT
>CAZHBQ010000157.1:0-2804 GCA_964530785.1 uncultured Methanobacteriaceae archaeon
TTGTACCCTTATAGTGTGAATTTGATGATTTTTTCATAAATTCTTTACACTATCCCTATTCTACATCATCAATAATAAAAATGCTAGTACGATTGAATTATTTTCTATAAAAATTCTAATTTCGACAATAAAACTTATCATAACAAAAAAGATAAGATTAAACTTATCTTTCATATATTTATTTTATAATTCTCTTCATTAATTTTATTAATGTATATCCAACAAATATTTCAATCGGAATAACTGCACACTCTTTAATAATACGAATACATAAAGAAACAATAAATGGTAAATTATACATAATCTGCAACCATAAAGGTGTTAAACATAATGTACAAATAGCTTCTACTAGTATAACGCATAGTATCCAAGAAGAAAATTCTTTTGCTTCATTCTCATTGATTTTTTCTCTTATTAATCTAATAAGCACTAAAAAGATAATAACAATAGCCAAACAAATAAAAATTACAGTTATTTTATTTGCTAAAGTTAGTGGAATTATTGAATCATTAATATTAAGATTATCCAATGAAAAAACATATAAAGATCCACATACTCCTAATGTCACAATCAATCCTTCTGCAAGATAACGAATCTTTCTTTCACTAATATTTTTTACATTCTCTTTAATTAATGATGGAATAAGACATACAAGTATCATCACTAAGGTAAATCCAAAAAATGGAAATCCAGTTGGAACTAGTAATAGTCCTATTAAATCACAGCATAACCCAATTAAAAAAGCATAACTTGGAGATAAAAAATAGCCAGCTAACATTAAAGGGATATATTCAATACCTATTTTTAAGCTTTCAACTCCAAACAGTGGAATTTTAAGGGTAAAATATAATTTACATATCTCTGTAATTATAATAAAAATAGCTGCTAAGACAATATCTCTAGCCGATGCTTTTTTGATAGGATAAAACCTAAAAACGAAAAAACCTAATGCAATTATAATAATTGCAATCATAATTTGTACCATAATCTTAATGCTACATTGGTAACAAACTTTCCTGCTTCATCCTCATTTCTAGTCCACAGGCGTTAATTCCGATCATTTGACCGTACATGCTTTGCTACTGTAAGTAGACTCCTCCTTTTCTATAATATGAACATATAATATTACAAATTATATTAATTTACAAGAAAAAAAGGTTAAATTAATAACCTCTTCTCGCCATTCGTTTCAATAGTTCTTTTCTTTTTCTTCTTCTGACTCTTATTCTCCATCTTATAAAATGTGCTAATGCAACAAGAAATAATATAATACCCAAAATAATAAATATAATATTATGAGCAATAAATCTAATCACTTTAGCAAATACTGTTACATCTATATTTTCATCTATTACAGCTGTATAGCTTTTTATAATTTGATCATTATATTTTAAATTGATTTGTCCTAACTCTGTATCTTTTTCTACAGGAGCAGTAATTTCTTTATCACCATCATATTCTAAACTATAATCTTCTATTCCTTCACCATTTTCTAAATACAAAGTTATATTTTCTGGAACTTTTATGGTATATGTATTTTTTACTCCATCTTTGATTTCAATGCTTTCAACTTCATCATTTTGAGAATATAAAGTTGTTTCACTAAGACTTTGATTGCAATGATTCATTACTGCTCTTGCATCACTTACATAAGCCGAACTGCTTTCTTCCTTCATAAATGTACAAATGATATTCTGATCTTGATTATTTTTTATTAATGCAGTTAAACAAGATTTTGCCTGACTTGTATAGCCAGTTTTACAGCCTATAATATGTGTAATGTCTACTCTTGTATTCCAATGAAACTTAAGTATTGTTGCAGCCATATATCTATCATTTAATTCAGTGTAATAATACCTTGTAGAAAAGACTTCTTGAAAAATCTCATATTTTAATGCTTCCTGAGTGATTATTGCCATATCGTGGGCAGAAGAATAATGATTATCATCATGCAGTCCCGTTGTATTTACAAAGTGAGTGTTTTTTAAACCAAGATCACTCGCTTTTTGATTCATTGCTTCTACCATATTCTCTTCACTGCCAAATAATACTCTTGCAGTTACTCGACAAGCATCTGCACCAGAAGGTAAAATAATTCCATAAATTAAATCTTTGTAAGTTACTTTTTCTCCAACTTCAAAGTTAGCTACTGAAGCTCCAGCCTCCCATAGTCCTTCTAAATCTGTTTCCTGTACTGTTGTTGTCTGAGTTAAATCAGTCATACGTTCTAAAGCTACTAGCGTTGTCATAACTTTGGTTGTGCTTGCAGGATAAACTCTTGTATTTTCATTTTTGCTATATAAAACTTGCCCTGTTGTTGAGTTGAAAACATAAGCATATGGAGATACAATTCCCCAACTCTCTGCTTTTACTTGCTGCAATGTACAAGTTGATGCAAAAATGCAAATAACAATAAATGTTTTCATAAATAGCTTTAATTTATATTGAATAAGGTCTAAACCTTTAATTACTTTCAAAACAAACACCTCTTCTATTTTTTCAATCACAGATTTTTATTTCACGACATTACTAGCATACCATAAATAATGCTTCAATAGCAATAGAATCATCAAAAAAAAGAATGTGCGAAATATTAAGTGATTTTTATTTTTGTGATAACAGATAAATAAACTCCTTAATAATATCAATATTTTTTCATTCTCATTTATATAAGCACCAAGTGTTGCTGGAATAGAAGGAAAAATAGGAAGAAGTTTTATATTTTTATTATCATAATATTTTTCTTGTGTATCACAAAATTCCAGTTTAATACGATATATATTTTTAATTAAAATAAAAAAAAT
>CAZHBQ010000158.1:0-2750 GCA_964530785.1 uncultured Methanobacteriaceae archaeon
TTTATATGTCCATAATGCAATAAATCAAATATTCCATATGTAATTACTCTCTTCATTCTTATACTTCCCTCATCCCTTAATTTTGGATTTTCATACATTGTTTCTAATATAGAAAATGGTATTTCAGATTTGTTTTCTCTATTAAATAGCCTTTTTACTGACTCTTTAGGTGATAATCCATATTTTATTACATCATACACCGACCTTATTATAGGCAGTTCTACTTTATATTGAATACTTAAATTATATGCAGCTTCCAGTGCATTAATTCCTTCAACCACCATTCCTACTTTATTAATGGACTCTTTCACTGAATATCCTTTGCCAATGAGTTTTCCACACTTATTATTTCTAGAATGCTGACTTGTACAGGTAACTATCATATCTCCTATACCTGCTAAACCATAAAATGTATGTATATCACATCCCATCGCTATACCCAATTTTGTGACTTCATTTATTCCTCTTGTGATTAATGCAGCTATCGCATTATCTCCATATCCTAATCCTTGAGATATCCCCGCTGCTAAAGCTATAATATTTTTCAGTGCCCCACAAAGTACTACTCCTTTAATATCGCTATTTGTATATACTCTCATATAATTCGTTGAAAATATTTTTTGAACAGTTTTAGCATTCTGTTCATTGATACTAGCTGACACCAATGTTGAAGGCAATTCTTTTGAAACTTCTTTCGCGTGTGTTGGACCTGATAATGCTACTATTTGCTCTTTATCAAATTTTTGAATTTTATTTATTTCTTCATAAATAACTTCACTCAATGTATAAAGTGTGTCTGATTCTATACCTTTAGCAACATCAATAATAATTTGATTGCTTTTTACAAATCTTGCTAACTTCAAGGCAGTCATTCTAACATATATAGAAGAAACAGCCATAACAATTACATCACTACTACTGACTGCTTCTTCTATATCTTTTGTCAAATAAATATCTTTTGAAATGAGAACATCTTTTAACTTGGGATGATAACCATATCTTTTAATATAATCTATCTCTTCGTTGATAGCAGACCATGCTGTAACATCATGGTTTGTTTTACAAAGAAGATTAGCTAAAGCAATTCCCCATGTTCCTGTACCAATAATAGAAACTCTTGCCATAATTTTAGACCTTCAATTCCTCTTTTAACTGAGTAGTAGAAATACCCTCTGTTCTAGGAAGATAAACAACATCTATACCTTCATCTTTTAAAAAATCAAACTTTCCTTTCCAGTCATCACCCATTACAAAGACATCAACATTATATTTTTTAATATCTTCAATTTTTTGCTGCCAGCTTGTTTCAGGAATGACTTTATCAACATATCTAATGGCTTCAACAATAGCCATTCTATCTGTATCTTTGATTTTACAGGATTTTCCTTTTATCAAATTAAAATCGTCACTGCTTACAGCGACGATCAAATAATCTCCTAATTCTTTTGCTCTTCTTAATAGATTTAAATGACCTATATGAAAAAGATCATAAGTTCCATATGTTATTACTGTTTTCATTATTATCTCCTTTTATTTTTTAGAATCAAAACACCGTCATATACGTATGTTTTTACACTAGGTAAATAATTAATATATTTAATATTTAACATCCACTTTACAATAGATTTATTTTTTAATGCATTCAATCTATTTGTTTGTGCAAGCAAAGATTTATATATATATAAATTCAATTTAATATACTTTTTTTCATTATCAAATTTAATGCATTGTTTCCATGTTTTAATATAATATATTGCTAATTCTATTCTATCTTCTATAGTATTTCTTTGAATGTCGGAAGCATTTGCTTCATGTCTTCTAAATAAAATTAATTTTTCATGCAAAATAAATATGCTATTACATATTGCAGCTGATCGCCATGCTAAAGCATCGTGTGGAACCTCTTCAAAATAAAGCTCTTTCATAATAGGAATAAGTTCTTTTTTTATGCAATATGTACATCCAGGTCTATCGACTACTTGTAAGGATTTATATGGATTAAGTTTTTCTATTTTTTTGGAATTGCTTATTTTACTAATTTTTGTTTTAGGAAACAAAGTTGATCCATTCATATAAAACATTTCATAATCTGAGCAAAAAAGTAATGCTTCAGATTCCTTTTTCATTGCATTAACACATTTTTCAATTTTATTTTTTTTCCAAATATCGTCTTGATCACATGGGAAAATCAAATCACCTGAAGCTTTTAATATGAGATTATAGAAATTTTTCTTCCATCCCAAATTTTTCTTATTAATAATTAAAAACCAATTCTTTAAATCATAAAATTTTATATAGTTTTTTATTATATTAATTGTATCGTCTGAAGAACAATCATCACTTATTAATACTTCATCAATTATATATGATTGTAATCGTAAACTATCTAATAATTCTACAATGTATTTATCTCCATTATATGTACTTAATACAACTGAAACTTTCATGCTATTTTCTTCCTTTTTTATTTATTAATAATGTTATAGACTGTAAAAAATAATTTTTTTTAATAAATGCTATAATAATTAAGAATAAAATAATCAAATATCTGAATAATGTATAATTATATGTTAACATTACACAAAACGAACTAATTAAAAGCATCAGAGAAATAATAACAATGGTTTTATTATCATATATATCAGTTGATAAATTCTCTCGATAACAAATTATCTTCATTGCAATGAAATGACAAAAACTAAATAAAATATAACAAAATAATGTAGTATATGCTGCAGCAATGTATCCAA
>CAZHBQ010000159.1:0-2712 GCA_964530785.1 uncultured Methanobacteriaceae archaeon
TTTTGATATATTTGTAATGATATATTCATTATCTGCATCTTTATTACATCTAATATATAAAATTTGTAGTTTTTTTATTTTAAATTTTTAATATTTATTTCTTTTCCATTTTCTAATACATGATTAATAAATTCATCCATATTACATCCATATTGTGGTTTATCATATTCATATATTTTAATAGAACTTATTTCATCATCACCTACAGGATTTCTTTTTGAATTAGATTCAATATGTTTTTTAAGTTGATAGCTAATAGCATCCTCATAACTATTAAAGGAATATATTCCTCTATTTTTTGAATCAGAGTTCTCAAAATAATACCATTTATTATTATCTTCAAACACTAAATATGTATGAGTGGAATACGTATTATCATATGGAAGTTCAAACCATATATATAAGGTTTTAAAATTATATCCATGTTTTAAAAACCAATCTCTTTCTAATTCTACTTGATCCCAACAATGTCCATATTTTACATTTAATAATCTATCAGGATTTGAAAGTTTCCATTTTGTTCTACATCCATTCTCAAATTCATCCTCGTTTGAACCACCATATACTTTTTTATTATCATCTACAAAACCATACTTTATATTATCATTCATAAAGTCTAATAACTGCATTGGCGTATTAATTTCTTCATATTTCATTTATCTATTTCCTTGCTTAGTTTTTACCCTTTTTAAAATATCTCTAGCAGCAATTAAACCTGTTGCAGCTGCAGTTACTATATTACCAGCTTTACCTGCCCCATCGCCAATAAAATATACATTATAATTTTCTAATTTCATTTGATTGTTTGTAATTATTTCATTGCTAAAAAACTTAATTTCAGGCCCATATAATAAAGTCTCATCATTATTTACACCAGGAATTATCTCATCCAATTTTTTTAATCCCTCTAATATATTAATTATTATCCTATGAGGTAAGACTAAAGCTAAATCACCTGCAACACAATCTTTTAGTGTTGGGGAAACATATCCTTTTTGTATTCTACTAATTGTTGATCTTCTACCTTGACGCAAATCTCTTAGCAATTGAATTATTGGTTTACCATCTCCAAGTACATTAGCAATTCTTGCGATTGATTCTCCATATTGTCTTGTATTAGTTGCAGGTTCTGTTAAACTAACCTTGGAAATAAATGCAAAGTTACTATTATCAGATTTTATATCTTTTAGAGCATGCCCATTTACACATATATATCCGTAATAATTTTCTTTGGCAACAAAACCACCAGGATTAGTACAGAATGTTCTTATCTCATCATTATAAGTTTCAGTTCTTATAAATATGCTAGGATCGTAAATTACAGAACATATTTCTTCCATTAATTCTTTTCTAACCTCAACTCTAACACCTATTTCTATACTTCTAGAAATATATGGAATTTTATAATAATCTGCTAGTTCCTGTACCCATTTAGCCCCTGTTCTTCCAGGTGCGACTATAACAGTATTAGCTTCTATTTGCTTACTTTGTTTTCCTTTTTTATAAGTTATTATATGATAATCTATCTTTTTACTATTTATATCACTAACATCTGCTCCCTCAATAAGAGTAACTCCCTTTTCCTTTAAATAATCTGTAAAATTTTTAATATACATAGGAAGTTTATCAGACCCTAAATGCTTTTGTTTTATTATAAGTAGGTTTGCGCCTTTTTTTGCAATTTTCCCTTTAAGTTTCAATGCATCATCCATATTCGTAGGATAAACTTTACTATCCATTCCAAATTGATTAAAAATACTTTCCGTTTCATCAATTATTTTATAGGCATCTTCATTTGACATATATTTAAACAAATCTGATTTACCTAATTTAGGAATGAAATTTAATTTACCATCAGAAAATGTTCCTGCTCCTCCATATCCAGAAAGTATTGAACATGGATTACAGTTCATACATTTAATATTACTGTTCATTGGACATTTTCTATTTTGGGCTAGTTTTCCTTTATCTAAAATTACAATTTTAAGTTTTTCATTTTTTGTAATCAATTCATAAGCAGCAAATAACCCTGCTGGTCCGCCACCAATTATTACTACATCATACATTTTATACACTTCCTTTATTTAAAACCTTTATTTTCTCATACTCAGACATATACGTTTCATTGATTATAGTTTGTGAATTCATATGTTCACATAAACTATCTAGTTTTCCATTCCATTTTTTAATTTTATCATCTGTTGGTATCTCAAATAACAAATCATGCATTAGTCTTTGCATTATAACATCCGCGTATCTTCTTATTGGAGATGATACATGGGAATAATAATCTAGATTTAATCCAAAGTGTCTAGTGTTTTTACTAGAATATCTTGCTTTTGGATATATGTTAATTAACTCTCTAACTAATTTTAAATAGGCTATACTATCCTTGTCTTTATATTCGTTAGTTATTATTTCTGATAACATTTTTAACTTTTCATAGTTTTCTGTATCTTCAATCCTTGGATGTACTCTATATATACATGGCAATCCTTTTTCTCCAAATGTTTGTGCGGTTAACATATTTGTTAATATCATACATTCTTCTATTATTATCTCAGCTTTTGTTCTATTTTTATATTCATTTTTTCTTAGATAACCATCACAAATTTTAATTTTCAAGTCCTCAATTTCTCGATAACTATATTTTTCAGTATTTTTTCTTCTTATTATATCAGTTAATTCTGATAAATTCTCAACCGTATTATA
>CAZHBQ010000160.1:0-2683 GCA_964530785.1 uncultured Methanobacteriaceae archaeon
TGTAAAGCGGTTATTGGTTTCTTTTTGACTGGTATTATTTTCTTTTCTAGTATTTGTAGTGCTTTTGCAAAAACACTAACTATTAATGAAATTAATGAGGAATTTAATACTATTTTTATTGATGAACTTAATGAATTAGGAAGTAATCTTTCTTCAGAAGTAAATACAACAGATAAAACATTAGATATTTATAATGATGGTGAAATAATAGTATCCTTTAAATATACTGATGAATATATAGAATATGATAACCGGGATACTGTTGTATCACAAGATACAGTAGAGTATAATGCAGCTAGTGCAATTTTTCTAGGTGGCATAATTCAATCTATATTAAATTTAAGTGGTTATGAAAATAAAACAATATCAAATGAAGATAGCATAGATTTTACAAATACCTATGATGAATATGGAATTCAAATAGAAACTGAAGATTACGAATATAGTGGAGAAGAAGATGGTAACACCTGGAGTATGAGTGGTGAATATATTAAGTATTTTAAAATGTCATTTGACACTGATAAAATTGATGCTTTAATAGCTACATATGGAGTTGATGCCGAAGATTTTAATAAAGAAATAATTGCAAATTTAACTCCTACACTTGAAGCAAAAGAGATTACTGAAAACTCAGTAACATTATATCCACATATTTCTTTTACAAGTACTGATTCTGATTATAAAGTATACTGTTATATTTATCGTTCTAATAGTGAAAATGGAACTTATGAAAAAATATCGGATGAAGCAGTTAATTGTTTAGATGAAGTCGGTGTAGTTGATGATAAATTAAATAGTAACACAACATATTATTACAAGGCATTAGTTGTTGATGGTACAAAATATAGTGATGTTCTTGAGGTTACTACAAAAAGTGCGACAAATACTTCCAATGATACAGTAAAAAATCCACAAATGGGTATAGATATGCCTATTGTAGCTTTGATATTAATCCTTGGTGGTGGGGTAATCATTTATATTTATTCTAGAAGACATAATCAATTTCCTAATGTGTAATTTTATAAAAAATATATACAAGTTTTCCTTGTATATATTTTTTATTAACTATTTAAAAAAAATCTTATTTTTTGTATAATAATTATAGAATGTGAGGGTATAATTATGAATCCAATTGATAAAAAGATAATAGATGTAATAAAATGTTTAGGAATAGACATGATTGATAATGCAAAAAGTGGACATCCAGGGATAGTATTAAGTGCTGCTCCTATAATTTATACATTATTTTCTAGACATTTGATGATTAACCCAAAAGATGATAAATGGTTAAATAGAGATAGATTTGTAATGTCCTGTGGACACGGATCTGCACTTTTGTATGCAACATTATTTATGTCTGGATTTGATATATCCTTAGATGATCTTAAAAATTTTAGACAGATTAACTCAAAAACACCAGGACATCCAGAACTAGGTGTCACTCCTGGAGTTGATATGACAACTGGTCCTTTAGGACAAGGGTTAGCTTCTTCTGTTGGTATGGCAATTGCAGAAAAATATTTGGAGGCAAATTATAACCAAAAATTAAATGGTAAACATTATAATATATTTAATCATAATATATACGTATTATGTGGCGATGGTGATTTGATGGAAGGGGTAAGCTATGAAGCTATTTCTCTAGCAGGTACTCTAAAATTAAATAACTTAATAGTCTTGTATGATTCAAATGATACATCTTTAGATAGTAAAACTAATAAAACATTTACAGAAAATATACAACAAAGGTTTACAGCTATGAATTGGAATACAATATTTGTTAAAAATGGTGAAAATGTAGATGAAATAGATAAGGCAATTATTCAAGCTAAAAAATCGGATAAACCAACTTTAATCGAGATTAAAACAATCTTAGGTAAAGGTTCAATAAATGAAGGTACAAATAAAGTTCATGGAACTCCTTTATCAAGTGAAGATATAGAACAATTAAAAAATAAATTGGGTATAAGAAATATACCATTTACTCCATCAAATGATGCAGTGGAAACTATAAGAGAAATGATTAAAACAAGGGTAAATCAAGAATATGATAAATGGAATGATATGTATAACGAGTATATAGATATAGTATCAAATGATGTTAGAAGAGATTTTAATATATTAAAAGGAAATATTCCAAAATTAGATTTATCTAATTTACCAAAAAAATTTGATGAAAATTTAGAAGAACCCCTAAGAGTTACCAATGGTAAATTACTTAATATTCTTGCTAAAAATTCAAAATTATTCATAGGTGGTAGTGCAGATTTATCAAGCTCTACAAAAACATATATAGATGATGGTAAAGAATTCTCACCAACTAATTATGCAGGTAGAAATATATTATTTGGTGTAAGAGAACATTCAATGGGATCGATATTAAATGGTATAGCTTTATATAACATAAGATGCTTTGCCTCAACATTTTTAAGTTTTTCTGATTATTTAAAACCTGCAATAAGGATGAGTTGTCTAATGAATTTACCTGTAACATATATTTTTACACATGATTCAATAAATATAGGAGAAGATGGTCCAACACATCAACCTATAGAGCAATTATCAAACCTAAGATCAATACCTAATATGACAGTATATAGACCATGTGATGGAAAAGAACTATTAGGTTGTTGGAACGAAATATTAAAAAGAAACAAACCAAATGCTTTAATCGTTTCTAGAA
>CAZHBQ010000161.1:0-2658 GCA_964530785.1 uncultured Methanobacteriaceae archaeon
ATACTAATAATACATAAAATAACTCCATTAGATAAAGATTTTCTATATACAGACTCAAAATTCTTCTTTTGATAATCAACATCTCTTTTTATATTATAATCCAATATAACTTTTTCTTTTTCCAAATATTCATATTTATTTAACTTTAAACCATATGAAATAAACAAACGAACAGCATAAGCCACAATAATTAATAACACAGACACTCCTAAACCTGCTATAAGCTCCTCACTTATTCGAGTATTCATAAATTCATATATTCCACACAATAATATTAGAACAATTGGAGAATATATACATAACATAACACCCAATGCTATTTTTAATGAAGCTTTTTCAGTTAAATCCAAATATTCATGTACTTCTTTTTCACTAATTCTTTTTTCTAAATCATCAGTATTACTCACTTCATAATCTATATCTTTTACTAAATAATCAATACTTACACCAAATAACTCTGAAATTTTAATTATTTTATCTAATTCTGGTAAAGAAGTATCCAATTCCCATTTAGATACAGATTGTCTAGAAACATCTAAATAGCCTGCAAACTCTTCTTGCGACCAACCCTTCTCTTTTCTTAAATTCATAATTTTTTCAGATATACTCATATTTTATCCCACCTTTTCCTCTATCAGTATACCTTTTAATACAATAAAACTCTACCAATTCTAATTATAAACTCTGTCAACCATCAGTTGCAAAACAATAAAAGTAGATAAAACTATCTACCTTTATGCTTTTGTTTCTTCTTCAATTGTCTTAATTCAAATAAACGCTGTTTCTTTATTAGATTTTGTTTTCTATTCTTTACTTTACGCTCATTTTTAAGATTTTCATATTGAAGTTTTAGTAACTGTTGAGATTTAGTACCAATACCTTTTTCAACTTGTTCTTTTACTTCTCTTTGCAATCTTTTAGGATTTTTCTTCGTAGAAACAATTTTTGTTTGAATAGATGGAGAAAATGATAAATCATTATATTTATTTAATACATATAAATATAACTCCTGATAACTTGGTTCTGATCCAAAGACAACTTTAGATATAGATAATTGATTATCATTCATCATCTCAAAATATCCAACATAGAACTGTTCTTCAAACATAACAGTTAATGTTAAAGAAATTCTATTCATTTTTTCCCTCCTTTACTAACAAAGAACGGACATCCTTGGAGGGGAAGGTTACTTACACCATATAATGGTACAATCAGGCTACCTACTGATTCTAGTATATATAATATACATTGCGTTTTTATCTTTGTGTATATATTATAGCATATAAATGAAAGTGTGTCATTTTCATGATGTACATATTTAGGATAATTGCACGAAATTACTATTAACATTGTTAATAATACTAAATATAGTTTTAAAATATATTACATATTATGTAAAATTATGTTCTTGCACTATATTTTCATCTTATACAGATGTTTTTATATAATCACCAAAAATGCTTTACGAAATTTAAAAATACATATATTTATAAGGACTATGATTTATGCGTTTATTCTACTATCTTGTGTTGAAAAAACTATTGGACAGTTTGTCCAAAAGCGAGATTTTCTGTACTGATTATGATATATGAAGATACGGGAATTGTCATAAATGGTAGGTGGTTGTTCCATTCCTCATTTGTTTAGAGGAATGGCAGTATCCTCTAAACAGTATAAGAAATTAATACTGCTAAAGGAGGAAGAAAATGATAACGTTTGATAATTTAATACAGTTTGCATTAATGCTTATAGTATTTGCAGACTTGATTATTAGAATGACTCAATCAAATCAAAAAAAATAACCACCCTTTATTTGCCGTTGGTGATTATTTTTAATAATATCACAATGAAGCAGCCACTTATCGGCAGTTCCTTTTCATTTATATTATATGCAATTTTTAATGGCATATCAATAAAAATATTAAACTATTTAGGACAATAACACGAAATTACTGTTGACATTGTTAATAATACTAAATACATAGTATTTTTACACTATCTTTTTATCTCTTGCATATGTTTTTTTATAATTATCTTTTATATAATTACATAGAATTTTTTTATTTAAAAATTCATGTATTTATTAGGAATTTTGTTTCATGCTTTTATTCTGTGTACATATTTCCTTGGAAATAAATTACTTGATTTGATTTAATATTGAAGGATCTTTGATTTTATAATCTTCACTCAACAAAATAATCTTAGATAATATTTCTTGACATTTTGGATCATCATCAATAAATGGTAAATATAATTTTCCTCTTCTTTGGCAATGAACTGGTAATATATTAATTGCAGATCCACTTTCTTGATGAATAATACCACTACCTAAATGAACATGATAATTACCTAATTTTCCTTCAATAAAAGCAAAGTTATCTTTAATCCTAACGTTATTTAATTTCATTAATTTTGATGTTAATTCAACAATTGATTTTCTTAATTCTATCATAGAAACACTTGTAATAGGATCAACTCCTCCAACATAAGAAATAGAACAAGCTAAATCTATATCTCTCATAATTTCACTGTAAGTAATATCATTTATATCTTTGATATTAATCCATTCATTATTTTTTCTACTTCGAAATGTTACATAATCAATTGCTGGTGCTTCAATATCACTTGGTGAATACCAATCTGCTTCAGTATATAAAT
>CAZHBQ010000162.1:0-2650 GCA_964530785.1 uncultured Methanobacteriaceae archaeon
CACAACAATTGTTCGCCCATACTCCTCATATGCTTCTGTTGTTTTATCATTAATATGTGTGATTATCTCATTTTGACTATTGTCAAGCATAAGTATATCAGAAAGTGCTTCTTTTGCATAATCAATCCCATTCTCTTTTTCCATTTTAAGCCATTCATCTAATTCCTCTTTTTTAAGAATATTAATTACAATATCATATAAATCAAATTCCAAAATCATGTATGATAATTTTTCATTTGAATTAATTTTATCCTTTAATTTCTTAACTTTTTCTCTTACTTTAATTTCATATTCTGGATTATAGTCAAAGATATGATAATTAACCTCATTTGCAAGACCTCTATTTTCTAAAAATGAGGCTTCCTTAATTTTTAGTTCTATCTGATCTAACTTCTCATCAATATCCATACTCATAATAATCCACCAATTCTCTCCCCAGTTATTAAATAAACATAAGATGATAGATTATCCATATAAGTAATTCTTTTAATCTATTATCAATAATTGGAATTTAATTAAATATTCATCTTTTGAAACTTCCAGTATTTTAACTTCACGAAGAATAGTTCTATACCTACTTTTAAGACGTTTAATAGTCCTTCACTCCATGAATCAACAATTTCACTCTGTGATGCTTTATTTTCAAAAAAGATATTAAAGTCACGATTTTCAAGAATATAATTTCCAAGAAGGATATGATCCTTAATACATCATTCATAAAATCAAAAAAATAATTCATCCTCTTTAAAATTAAAAAGAATAATTGATGAAGCTGATGAATTTGATTCAGAAAAGTATCTGAGAAAATCAATAGAAATATTACCTAAACATTCATATAAAATATGAGAAAACTCCTTAGCTCTTTTTTCGATTAAAACTTGATAAATAGTATCAATTATTGCTAACTTTTCAATATCAGATTCTGATGAGCCATCTAAAATATACCTAGCTGTAACTTTAAACTCATGAAACCATAATAAATTCTGAGAAGTTTTGTATTATAACTTATAATCTATCATCTTTCATTATTAATTAAAGTATATGTGAATAGAGATACTAAATATTTTCTATAATAAAATAAAAAAAATATATCAAAGGTACAGCGTTAATTACAAATCATTACAAATTATTATAACATATAACACAAACTAACCTTATTTAAATAAAATCAAAAAGATTAAAATATTAAAAAAAAAGTAGAAATAGAAAAAATAGTAGAAATATTAACTATTTTTCTTCAAAGGTAATTCCTTACCAGTACTTAAACTTTGCCAATGTGTTGGCATATTAGTCTTGTCTGAATACATTAACTTATATTTTTCACCATTAACAGTTTTAGTAGGCTGATCACGATCATACCTAAACTCCTGTTCTTCAACATCAACAGATGAACTTGACTTCTTAGAAGAAGCAACAGGTGATGATGATGATGATGTACTTGATGATTTACTACCACTAGATGTGTTTGAAACAGTTGTGTTGTTTAAATCATCAGATGAATTAGTACTACTATTATTTAATACAACTGTTGAGTTATCACTACTATTTGATGTTGTTTGAGTAGCTGAAAATATAATCAATGCTAAAAGAAGTATAACAATAATTATACCAATAAGAATTTTAACATGATTTTTCATAAGAAAAAAAACCTCCATATAAATTATAAATTTTGTATATAATTATATTATATTCCTTTAGAAATAAAAAAACTCGTTTAAATTTAAAATAAATAAATTAAAAAAAAAGTAGGAGAAGAAGTAGTTAATATCTATGAATATATATAATATTCATATTTGTTTGTTGTTTTATTGTATTGACTAGTTGGTGAGGTCACTATTTTTATTATATGATTTCCACTTGTTAGTTGTCTTTCAAGTCCTATTGTTGTTCTTAGTACTCCATCTGTTATGTTTATATGTGCTACTGTCATTTCATCAATTTTTATTGCTATTTGCATAAGTCGTGTTATAAGGTTTGAATTATTATCATATAATGTTACATCTAACTTTAATGTATTTGTTGTTAATCTTAATTCGGCTACTGATATTTTAGGTTCTATTTTATTTATTTTTATTGTTGTTGTATTTTGACCTACATTGTAGTTTTTATTAAAATATACTGCAGTTATTGTGTATGTTCCTTCTCCTATCGTATTAGGTAGAGTATATTCAAGTGTTGCTATCCCATCTCTACCAACAGCTACTTCTATTTGATTATTATTATCGTCTTTTAATGTTATAGTATTAATTTTATAGATTACAACACCACTACTTACAGGCATGTTATCAACTGTTATGTTAGCTTTTAATGTTATTTTACCACCGACAGATGTTTGAGTATTAGTTGTTAGAGTTATATTTACATCTTTTTTGTTTATAGCCAATATTGTTGATTCTCTGTGTGTATTGTAGTTTTTATTTTCTCCAACTATTACTGTTAGAAGATAATCTCCTTCCATGAGTATATCTGGTATTGTGATATTCATTATTGATTGTGCTGTTGTTGTTGTAATTGTTTTATCATTAATTTTTATTGATACTTTTAGTTCATCTTCAACAATATCTTTATTTTCATCATATATTACAGTGTTTACTGTTGTATTTATTCCTTTATATGTTATAATAGGATTTAATATAAATGTTGTGTTTGT
>CAZHBQ010000163.1:0-2636 GCA_964530785.1 uncultured Methanobacteriaceae archaeon
GATTTAGATATGCAAAAATAGAAACTGATGATGAAATAGATATGAATAATTTTGAGGCATGTTTAATCACATCAAATATGGATGATACAGGATTTGTTGAAACAGGCCATCAAAAAGTCAATCAACTATTGAATAATATACGCTGGTCACAGATGGATAATTTTTTGGATGTGCCAACTGATTGTCCTCAAAGAGATGAAAGGCTTGGATGGAGTGGTGATGCACAAATTTTTAGTGGTACAGCTTTATTCAATATGAATGCTATTCAATTTTATCATAAATATTTACATGATATGTTATGTGAGCAAATGTTAGATAATGGTGCTGTACCTAATGTTATTCCAACACCTAAACCAAAGATTGAAAATTATGCATGGCAAGACAAACTGGAATTAGGAAATCAGGTTATCAATATGTTTAATAATAAAAACATATGTCCATGGGCAGATGCTGCAACAATTATTCCATGGAATGTTTATCAATTTTCTGGAGATAAGGAATTATTGAAAGAAACATATCCAAATATGAAAATGTGGGTTGATAATGCCATAAAGATGGATGAAGAATCTGGACAAAATTATTTGTTGGATAGTGGCTTTCATTTTGCTGATTGGTTAGCATTGGATGCTAGACCAGGAACACCTATTGGCGCAACTGATATGTATTATGTAGCAAGTGTTTTCTATTATTATTCTACCTTGTTGGTGTCTTATGCTGCAAAAACACTTCAATTAACAGAAGAAGAATATTATCAAAACCATGCTTCTTTGATTAGAAAAGCAATTAGAAATAAATATGTTAATGATGGCATTGTTAACATTGATACACAAACAGGATATATATTGGCTGTTTATTTTGGTATACTAGAAAAAAATGAAATAAAGCAAAACGTTGATAAACTTGTTTCTAAAATTCAAGAAAATAATAATAAATTACAAACAGGATTTGTGGGAACACCATTTTTAAATTTTGTCTTATCACAAAATGGATATATTGATTTAGCATATGATTTATTGCTTAATGATGAATATCCAGGATGGCTTTATGAAATTAATTTAGGTGCAACAACAATATGGGAAAGATGGAACTCAGTATTAGAGAATGGCAAAATTAATTCTGAAGGAATGAACAGTCTTAATCATTATGCTTATGGTTCTATAGCAGAGTGGATGTATAGAGAAATGGTTGGAATTAATCAACTTGAAGCAGGATTTAAGAGGGTTATGATAAAACCAAAAGTGGATAGAAGATTAGGATATTGTAAATGCTTATATCATTCAGAAAACGGTTTATATACTATTGAATGGAGATTTACAAATTTAAATAAATTAAATGTTATTATTAATATACCATTTGGTTGTGAATGTATTCT
Source organism: uncultured Methanobacteriaceae archaeon (assembly GCA_964530785.1). Lineage (GTDB taxonomy): Archaea > Methanobacteriota > Methanobacteria > Methanobacteriales > Methanobacteriaceae > Methanosphaera. The sequence continues at coordinate 1,373 of CAZHBQ010000163.1, forward strand.
ATATTTACCATTAACAAATGAAATGAAATATTTGGTTAATGGACATTATGAGTATGAAATACAATTATAATATATAAAATAATACTAATACACTCTTATGTCATAAAATGATATGAGAGTTTTCTTTTGATATATTTTCATGTCTTACAAAAAAGTGCCTACTTATAAAATAGTTAATAGAATGTTATAATGTAAATAAAATATAATGAAAGGAAATGATGAATATGGAAAAATATGTTGATTTAAAAGCTAAGAACTTGAAAGGTGTTCATACTGCTATTGAAAATATAAATTATGAAGGAGAGGAAGTTTTAAGAGTCGTTAAATCTGAAAAAATTATGGAATTTGATGAGAATACATATGCAAAAGTTAATAATATTTCATTTCATAATGGAGTTATTGAAGTTAAGATGTTAAGTCGTCTTTTGCCTGATGCTCCTGATTTTGCAAGAGGATTCATTGGTATTGCTTATCGTATTAATGATGATGATACAAAATTTGAATCATTTTATGTTAGACCAACAAATGGCAAACAATGTGATGATCCGATTAGAAAGGCACATGGGTGTCAGTATTTTTCTTATCCAAAATATACTTTTGCTTATTTTAGAGAACATGATATTACGAATTATGAAGCACCAGTAGATATAGAGTTAAATGAATGGATAAAGTTAAAAGCAATTATAGAAGGAGCACATGCTGAATTTTATGTCAATGATGAAGATACACCTGTTCTTGTTGTTGATGATATGAAACATGGCTCAAATTTAACAGGTTCTATAGGATTATTTGTTGATATAGGAACAGAAGCATTTTTTAAAGATTTAAAAATAACATATTAAAAATATCCTTACAAATTATTTATACCATATATAGAAATTCTATAATTGTAATAATTAATTGTTCAACAGAATTATTTTTATCAAATGCCATACTAAAAAATACCAAAACATTTCAAATAAATGATAAATAACAAAAGATAGAATAAAATAGAAATAGTCTAAAATGCTTGATTTTACAAGTATTTGTCATTATAAAACAGGTGCTTAATAACTAAAATAATCTAGTTAAATAAGCTATAATAAAGAAGATTTCTTGTGAAAAAAATCCTTTTTTCTAAATAAAATTGTATAAAAAATAATAGGGAATATTATGAGTTAGGAAGCTCCTATAACTTATCAAACCATGCTTTGATTTAAGAAAAATAAAATTATTGACAGAGGTTTGTTTGATAATATTCAAATAGGTTTAGAAAGGTACTGAC
>CAZHBQ010000164.1:0-2626 GCA_964530785.1 uncultured Methanobacteriaceae archaeon
AGCTCCTGCACTCATCGAAGTAACAATTGTTAAGCTATTAACAGATTTACTAGTTACATCCGATTTAATATTCTCAAATTGTTTTTGAGCTGCTGATACATAATTTTGCGTCATTCCCCATAAATATTGAATATATTGAAGTGTATCTCGCAAGGTTTCATATCTATAACCAGATATTTCTAAAAATTCAGCTAGTTCCGTATCACTTTTTGCTATTTTTTCTCTTGTCGAGATATATGTGCTCATTTGTTTAATTCTTCCATCTATTAAATTTATCGTTTTAGCATATCCTTCAAGTTTAGTAGTAAATTTAACAATATCAGATCCTCTAACTTTGGCATTTTCTTTAACATCATCGATTTTTTCCCAAATAATTCGATGAATATTTAAATATCTATGAAGTTGTCCTTTAAATTCACGAATAAATACTTGTTCTTCTATATATCTTTCAATTTCATCACTTGATTTAGATTTATTATTAATAAAATAATATTTATCTCCACGAATAACATTATATTTATCATTTTTAAATTCAAAATATTTTTGTTTTTCAGTCTTTACAAGTAAATCTTGCATTTGTTCTTGCGTTGCTTTATCACATACAATAAAATATGGATATACTTTTTTAATTCCAGCTAATTCTTTAGGGACGGGAGTTCCTAAACTGAATAGGTAATTCAATGCTGGTGATAAATTATTTTCGTAATAATCTTGAACTTTATCTATATCAGAAAATAAAGTATCTTCAGTTATATTCTTATTATTTAAAATAATTAAACCATCTTCAAAAATTTTAACATTAATACCTACACCTGTAGTAAAATAAAGAAATTCTTCCCCAGATACACCATATTCAATATTACCAATTTGAAGATTCTTTCTATGTTCATTTAATTTTTTTGAATCTAATTTTAATTCTGATTTACAATCTCTTAAAAAATCATAAATTTCCGATAATTGTAGCATTGTTCTTTGAAACAAGCCACCTATATAAATATTACTAATCTTCATTTCTACATCTTCCTAATTCACATCTTTCGTAAAAAATTTTGCATCCATAACTTCAAAACCATAACTATGATAAAGCCCATGTGCTGCTTTTCTAAAATTCTTTGACCACAATTCTACACATTTACAATTGTGTTCTTTTGTAATTTTAAAACATTCATCTAGCATTTTTGTTCCAATGTGTCCACGCCTTAATTCTGGTTTTACACAAACATGATTTAAAATTGCATAAGTATTCATATCTTCATAAATAGTTGGAATAATATTTATCTTAGCATGAGCTATAATTTCATTATTCAAAACACCTATAAGATATATCTGATTTGGATCCTTTTCATTTTCAAAATAAATCTTTTTTGCATACTCTAGTGAAGTGTTTTCATCAAAACATACATTACATAATTTAATTATGTCCTCGACATCTTTTGACATTGCAATTTTGAATTCTACATTCATCTAAATAACCTCCTATTTCTCAAAGTAATCTACTTTAAGAAAAAAAGAGGTTATTTTTTTAAAAAAAATAATAAAATTTAAATATTTTTTGTCATAAAAATATTAAAAATCAACAAAATTGCAACTACAATCTTCAAAAATATCATTTTTTATAGTATAATTAATGTAATAAGAGAGTAATCACTTCATAAAGTAGATTACTTTAGGAAGCAATAATAGTGCAGAAAAAAAGCAGTTCAATTTGAACTACTTTTTCTTTATAGTCAATACCGCTGGATTTACTGTACCTTTTTCTTCAGAATTTTCAAGTCCATATTGTTTATTCCAATATTTTCTATACTCTTCACCATTCTTAGCAAAATGAGATAAGGCATTTGCTGTTGCTCCAGCCATAAATCCAGTTAATCCTAATTCTTCACTATATACTTGTTGTTCAGCTTCCTCAAATGAAATACCTTCTTCAAATTTCTTCATCATTGAAATAGTTGCTTTAACAACAAATACTGAATATCCATCATTACTATTATTATCGGAAAATTGTAACCATTCTTCTGCTGTTTCAGGTTTAACTAAAGTTAATCCTTCTTTCATAAGTGTATATTTAGCTTTTTTAGCTTCTATATCACTTTTTTCTTTATATTCTAACCATTCTCTATCTGATTTTTCTTTTTCTGCTTGTTCAGCATCAACTATTTTATCTCCAAATATTAATCTTTTAGATGCAAATACATCTTTATCTGCTCTTCTATCATATCCATATTCAATGTTTGGATTTAAATATAATACTTCTCCATCTTTAGATTTAATATCAGAAATTGCTGCACCATAACCAACAAATGGAATTCCACTACAACCAATTAATACATTCGTAAAATCGTTTACTTCTCTTAATTCAGCTGTTTCTTCTTGTTTAACACCATACCACCATCCAGTATATGATACATCTTCACCAATATGTTCTCTTAACTTATCAAACATAGCTTTAGCTTTTGATTCTTTATTTTGTTCTTTTTGAGCAACAAGTTCATCAAAAGTTACATCTCCTTCTTCCATTGGTAAGAAAGAACCTGCTTGAGTATGACAAACATATTGATAATTATTTCCTTCCATATTACTAATTAATATTCTATAACCTGGATTATTTCCATATTTAGCCTTAATT
>CAZHBQ010000165.1:0-2620 GCA_964530785.1 uncultured Methanobacteriaceae archaeon
TAGGTGTAATATTTTTTATTTTTATCTATTTTTTTTAATTTTGGTTTTAGAAATTTTCTAAATTCATAATTATCAACATATTTTGATAATGCAGTATCTAGTTCATTTAAAAACTTCACCATTTCCTTATCATTCATATCAATTCTACTTATCAAATCAATATAAAAATTAATCATAGTTTCCGAAAATGTATCCCCTTCAAAAAATTCATATGAATTAATTTTCTCATAATTTGGACAAATTTCTAAAAGTTTATTTAATCTAGTTTTTGTATCCATATAATAACCCCCATTAGTTATCTAAACAATCTTAGTATATCATTAAATGTTACTAATATCATTAGTCCTATAAGTACAAAGAATCCAATATAATGAAACATATTTTCAACCTTTGCATTAACAGGACTTCCTTTTATTTTTTCAATTATTAAGAATAAAATTCTTCCACCATCAAATGCTGGTAGTGGTATTAAATTTATAAACCCTACATTTATACTTAAATATGCCATTAAATATAATAAACTACTTATTCCACTTTTAGCGCTATCACCAACTATAGAGTATATTCCAACAGGTCCAGAAATATTTCCTAAAGATATTTTACCAGTAAAAAGGCCACCGATTACTGTTACCATTGATTGTGTCAAGGAATATAATTTTGAACCAGCATATTGAATACTAGCTACTAATCCGTGTGATGTTTCCTGTATCATTCCAACTCCAAAATGATAACTTGTTACATCATCAACTGTTTGCTTTTTAGGTGTAATTTCTATATTTTTTATAGTTCCATCTTCTTTTTGAATTTTAAAATCAACCGGATCATCATTATTAATTAATTGTAATTTCATAATTACTTGATCCCAATTATGAACTTTTTTATCATTGATACTTAATATTTTATCCCCTACAACAAGTCCAGCTTTTTCAGCAGCTGAATTTTCCTCAATCATTCCAACTACAGGTTTGGTTGAAGGTGCGCCAAAAATCAAACCAGTAAAAAACAAAAGTACAAATGCTAAAATAAAATTGAAAAACGGTCCAGCAAAAATAGTTAAGAATCTTTGAAGCCATGTTTTATTTTGTAATCTCTTATTTTTAGGAATTTTTTTATCCTCTTCAACAGATTCACCTGCCATTGACACAAATCCACCAAGTGGAATCAAACGTATACAATATTCAGTTTCACTCTTAAATTTTTTACCTATTAATTTAGGACCCATACCAATTGAAAATTCATAACAATATATACCTGCTTTTTTAGCAAATATAAAGTGTCCTAATTCATGAATGAATACAATTATACCTAATATTAAAATGAAATATACTATTGTCATATGTTCCTCCTATAAAAGTGTTACTACTAAAACAAAACCTAGTAATACAAATATTAAACTATCTAATCTATCTAATATTCCACCATGTCCAGGTATTAAATTAGAAAAATCTTTTTTATTATAATATCTTTTAATACTACTAAATACTAAATCTCCTATTTGACCTAGTAAAGATAAGCAAGTAACTATTACTGCTAGATAAAATGCACCAATATTAGTACCTATTACTTGATAATAAAATATACTACTAATTAATACTCCAAAGAATGTTCCACCAAGAACACCTTCCCATGTTTTTTTAGGTGATATTTTTTCTAATAATTTTGTTTTACCAATATAGTATCCAGTAATGTATGCAAATGTATCTGTTAAAGCTGTTATTAAAACTAAGAATAATAAATATAATAAATCATAATTTCTTATTAATATTATTAAATTAAATGCTGTTCCTAAAAAGAATATAGTTCCTGTTAAAAACATAGCATCATTAATATTATATTTTTTGTTATCATGGAATATAACAAGTGGTATTAACATTGCAAATAAAATAAGTGCAATTATTTTATAATCTAATAAATATTCAAATATAGTTGAACCATTATTATTTAATATTAATACAGTTATTATTATATATGATAAAAATTTAACTAAAAACGGAAATTTTTTCTTTGTTTCTCTAATATCTAACATTTCCTTAAGGGAAAGCAAACCCAAAATTAATGAAGCAATTATAAATGGTATTCCACCAATAATACTTATTGGAATTACTATTGCTAACATAACTAATGCACTAATAACTCTTTTTTTCATAGTATCTCTCCTAACTATCATTAAATTAATTATAGTATAATTTGGTAAAAAAAGAAATATAATCACTTAAAATTAAGAAAAAAAATCTAGACTTGCTAGATTTTATAGTTTTGTTATTCTTGCATAACCATCTCCTGTATGTCCTGTTTCTGATGTTCCTGATGGTGAATCAAATGCTGTATCTCCTGCTTTTGTTACAGCATTTGTTAAATAATATTTTGAGGATGGTGAATATCCGCTTGGCTTTTCTGATGTTGAAGTTAGTACATAGCCTGATCCTCCACCGCCACCACGGTCATCATCAACGCTACTATCTGGTACAGATCCAGAGCCTCCGAACCAGCCGCCACCGCCGGCACCACCATAACCACTTGATAATGCAAATCCATCTCCACCTTTACCAAATGCTCCAGCTGTAGCAGTATATCCTGATGTTGTTGTTCCAGCTCCTCCTGCACTTTGTGTTCCACCTTG
>CAZHBQ010000166.1:0-2619 GCA_964530785.1 uncultured Methanobacteriaceae archaeon
CCAACATACATTGTTCTAAAATTAATTGGATTTGGAGTATTGATATTTCCAATATTATGGTGATCAATTACTTCTATAATTTCAGCTTCTTCTATTCCATCAACACTCTGTGCCCTTTCGTTATGGTCTACTAAAATAACTTTTTTCTTTCTTTTATCCGAAATATCATTTATTTTTAATAATCCAAGACAATTACCTCTTCTATTTACTATTGGATAATTGGTATGTTTTAATTTATTCGATATCTCTTTGAAGTTATTAACAAATTCATTTTCATCAAAACATGTACAAGGCTTGTCTTTTACTATTGTCGAAACGTAATTTGATAATTCAATAAATTTAGCAACATTAAATGTATCATATTTTGTTTTAATAATATTTACCTTATTTATTTTTGCCTTTTCATAAAGATCTTTAAAAATTTCAATATTACCTGTCATAATAATTAAATTAACTTTAGACTCTATTGCGTAATCAATAATATGGTATCTATCTCCAACTATTAACACTGAATTAGAATCTAGTTTAACATTTTTAACAAATGATTCACTTTTATAAGATGCAATTAAGAGTTCACCATGTATATCTTCGTGAAATCTTAATATTTCTTCCCCATCAAGAGTTCTAAGTAGGTTACTATATGATGTATCTAAATCACGTATTATGTTATCAATCATTTCACTAGAGATATCTTTTAAAGTAATCATACCTTTAAATTTATTATTTCCAGACACAATAGGTAATCCTGTAATTTCGTTTTTATTCATATAATTATAAGCATCGTATATAGTTGCATCATCTGGTAAATAGTAATCTCTATTATAATTTATGTCCTTTATTTGTAATTTTACATCATTTAAATATTTTGGTTTTTCAACATCAAAATATTTTAAAACATATTTTGTTTCATTATTTAAACTTCCTAAAATATATGGTTCTGAATTATATCCTAATTGATTTTTTAAATAAGATAAAGTAATTGCAGATGTAACTGAATCTGTATCTGGATTTTTGTGTCCAAATATATATATTTTTTCCATTTTAAAACTCTCCCTTTTTATTAATTTGTAAAATTAATTATTCATACCAATTAACCATAGATCCCATATCGTACACGGTTTTATATCCCATATCTATTAATTTTTCTTTTGCTTGTTTACTCCTATTTCCACTAGAACAATATACTATTAATATTTTATCTTTACTTGGTACTTGTTCTTCAATTTCTTCAATATTATCTAGTGGAACAGATATAGATCCATTAATGTGTTCAGTATTATATTCATCAATAGTTCTTACATCAATTAAAACAGCGCTGTTATTTATTACTTCTATTTTTGCATCTTTACCACTAATTAATTCACTTTCGTTTTCTTTATTCTTTTTTCCACATCCACATAGGAAAATGCACAATATTAATGTTAAACATAAAACCTTTTTCATGATAACCTCCTAATAATACTTGCTTGCAATACTATCGTTGCTTACTACATTATAATTTCCAAATTGGAATAGTTCCCATTCCATTGCCCTTCTTTTCTTTAATCCTGCTTCACAATCCATAGTACCCCCACAATGATATATTTGCTTCATATATGACCACATTGCATCTTGCCCACCACTTGCATAATTTGAAATGGCTTTATCCACTCCTGCTGGATAATTATATGAAAAAGCTACTAAGGCATCAATTTGATTTTGTTTCCAACCTGTTACGTTATATTTTTGTAAAGTAGCATTTACTGAACTATAATGTGATTGAAGCGTTGACTCAAATATACTATCTACAATACCAATTGACAAACAATCACCATCATTCATTGGGAAATATTGCCCATATCCTAATGATATTGCAATAGCTTGGTCATAATTTGTAACACCATAACCCACAGTTACAGTTCCATCACCAATATTTTTTGCTAAATACCCACTACCATTATTACAATATCCTTCATTACCTTCTAGATTCATTATAAATTTAATTCCATCTGTACTTCCACCTGTTGATTCTGCAAATTTTGGAGCTTTTTCCATTATTTCTTTCCATCTATACTCTTTTATTATTTTTGTAATAGAATCGGATTTTTTTTGTAATTCATTTTTATATTTTGTAGCAGCGCTAACATTTAAATCATTAATACTTTCATCTAGTTTATTTAGAATTTCATCAATTTCATTTTTATCCTCATCATCTAGTATATCACCGTATAGTTCTATATTCTCTTCAACAGTTTCTCTAATCCTATCAGTGCTTGCCTTAACTCTATTAATTGCCTCTACTTTTTTAACTCTTGCCACATTTTCTTTAGTAGCCTCATTCCAACAAGCAGCAACTTTAAAATCAGAGTTTCCAAGCATATTCATTACTAAACCGACAATAGATGGTATAAAAAATATAACAACTGCACTAATAACACTCTTAATTGCGCCATTTACAGCCTTCTTCATTTCATCTTCACTAGCTGTAATTGCTTTTACAAATTTAATAGTAAGTAATACTATTAATAAAATTGGTACAGCAATACCTGCTATTTGAAGTAAAACCTTTATTAAATATATAACTTGTATAAATGCATATGTTTCACAGTTACTAGCTAAAATATACATTAATATCACCTC
>CAZHBQ010000167.1:0-2593 GCA_964530785.1 uncultured Methanobacteriaceae archaeon
GCTTGTAAAATATCATATCCTACATTATTTACAAATTCTCTTTGTAATAAAGTTAATTCATAATCACCTGTTATGTTTATATTTCCATTATAAGTTTTAATAATTTCATCATATTCTTCAACTGTTTTTATAAAATCTATTGTTGAAGTGTCTTCTACATAGCCTTCTTTAATTAATTTTGCATTTGCTAAATTTGCTTCATCATACCAATTAGCCCACCAATTTGAGCTATTATCATCAACAACTATTTTTAGATAATTTGTTTCACTAATATCTATTTTAACAGATTCAGCATTACTCCAACCATACAATTCTTTAGAAGTATATTGTAAATTCCAGTTTTCACAATCATCTGATGTATAAATATAAAATTTAAGCCCTGTATTAAAATATGTACTTTGTTCACTTGTATCAACACCTAAATAAGAAGTAAAATAATCATAATCATAATCTGTTAAATCATAAACAATTTGAGAATCTGCCCATGTACATACTCCCTTTATAAAATATGTTTTATCACCATCAACATATAAAGTTAATATATCATTGCTTTGATTTTCGTCCAAACAAATTTTGTTTCCGCCTCCAGCATACGATAAATCACTATTATAAGAAATATCTGATAAATAAATAAATTGTTTATTTTCTTCAGTAGTTGCATTAACTTTCATTGGTAATAATAGTAACAAAACAAAAATTATAAAAGTCATAAATAAATGTTTTATTTGATTATTCATTAACTTTTTCCTCCAATTAATACATAAATTCCCTATAATATTTTACCATAAAAATCTAAAATTGTAAACCAATTTTGTAAGATTGGCTTAATATTGAATTTAAAAATTCTATTAACCTAAATCCTTAAAATATGAATTATTCTTGCATACAATCTATTTTTATTACTTTAAAAGCAAAAAAGTAGCTGTATTTCTACAACTACTTTTTCAAATAAATCTATTTCTAATAATTGTTTGATATTTTAAAAAGATGCTCTATATTGTTTAGTTGCAGACATATTTTCATATACTTGTGTTGGTGTCATACTTGTTTGATATAATCTACAAGTATAAACCTCTCCTTTCAAATAATATATTAGTTTTGTACCAAAAGGACAAGCTCCAACATAGAATGGACATTCATCATTATTCCATGTTGTTAATCCTTTAGTATATGAAGCTGGATCATAATATGTATATCCGTATAATTCACCATTTATATAGTAAAGGACTTTATCTACTTGATTTTCTTCCATATATATATCATAATTACCATTTTTACTATTATATTCTTCTGGATTTTCTGCTTTATATTTTTCACTTTCGTCATGACTGTATTTAACGTAAATAAATGTTATATAAACATCTTCATTTACATCATATCCCAATTCAGAACATCTAACTGCTGCTGCACCTGTATTTAATTTCATTCCATCATTGCAAGTATACGAAGTATTAAATGTAAATTTACATAAAATATTATCTACGCCTGCATGTCCAAATCTTAAAGCTTCAAAACAATTTGATTCAAGTGTAGGTATTCTACAAAAAAGTCCCATACCAGCATATTCATCACCTTCTATATGATATCTAAGTCTTTTCAAATTAGCATATAGCTCAAAAGTAAATCCATTAGAAAAATCTACATTAGTTCTTGTTAATTTCAAATATCCTCCAGAACCTTCCGGATTATCATCACTTTCATTAAATCTTAAAGCTTTAATATTATTATCATATACTACATCACCTGCTTTTTTTAAGCCTGTATTTACTCCATTTTCTTCAAAATATTCTACTCCTTCTTCAATAGAATCACTTACCCATCTGCCTGTCGTTAAATTCATTGGATCTACATTTAATACCAATCCATCTGTAAAAGCCAAAGTACTTTCCAAATTCCATTGTTTATAATTTCCTAAACCTTTCAAAAATTTATTTTCATAATTTATTACATAATCTTGTGTTAAGTTTATATTTTCTCCGTTTATAGTATATGTTCCTGCTTTTAAGAGATAATATCCTGTTCCATATCTATCTAACTCATTTCCTAAACTATCGTATGTTATTACCAAATTCCAATTATCAAGATGTGCACCATCTTTATTATACAAAACTTCACCTATAAATTCTTCTGTCATTTCTGAATTAATTGATAATACTTTATCATATATTGTAATTATATCGGAAGCTACCCCAGATGATCCTACATCATCATTAATATCCAAATTCCTACATACCTCTTTTTCTTGTTCATCATCTCCAATATATAACAACTCACTATTGGCTATAACAAATTTTTCTAAATAATCATCTTCCATTGATTGAATGTAATTTTTCATATTTTCTTTTGCACAAGTTATTGTTGTATCTTCTACTGTATTTAAAGCAAGTTCTTCTTTCCAAGCTGCAAATTTTGAAAATAATGTAGCTTTTTGTGCATTACTTAAAACACCATTATCGCCAACTACTGCATTAATAGAAACACCAGCCAAAATAAGCATTACTATTATTGAAATTACTAATGCTATTAATGTTATTCCGTTTAGCTTGCTTTAAGTTTTTTCTTACTACAGTTTCTGAATACATACTTTTGCAAT
>CAZHBQ010000168.1:0-1218 GCA_964530785.1 uncultured Methanobacteriaceae archaeon
GTGTTATATGAACATACTGCGTATTTAACTCAATATCGTCCTACTCAGGAAAGTGTTCCAATAGTTCATGAAGTTAATGATATTTCTGATAGAATTATTTTAAAAGCTATTTTTTCAGGTAAGAAAATACCTTTTATTGAACTAAAGAAAATTCTTGAAGAGAATATTACAAGAATGGAATTGCTGATAGATCAAACAGATAGGCAGATCTTTGAAGATATTCTTGTTAATACAATTGGACAAAAAATTAGATATCGTATTCAAGCAAGCAATCGCTGGGTAGAAAAAATGCAAAGATATATGAAAGAAATGAATATTAGCAGTGGATTATCTTTGGATTTAAGATGGAAAAGCAGAGAAGCGAATAGTCAAGATGAGTTGGATACAGGAAAATTAGTAAAATTATTGGAAATGGATTATCATGTTTTAAAAGAAGGTGATAGAAAGAAAATATCAAATCATTTTAGATCAAAAATTGAATATGCACGTAAAAGAAGTAGTGATGAATCTACAACAGCATCTTTTCATCAGTTAATTCGTGATGTTATGGATTATCGTCAATGGTTTGATTTCACTATTTATATGAAAAAACCAAATGAAAATAAAAAAGAATTAACTAATAGATTGTTTTATGCTTTAAGTGGTGGTGAAAAGGCTGTTTCAATGTATGTTCCATTATTTTCTTCTGTAGCTGCTAAGTTTGATAGTGCTAATGAAGATGCTCCGTTACTGATTGCTTTAGATGAAGCATTTGCAGGAGTTGATGAAAATAATAATGATAATATGTTTGCTTTAATAGAAAAGTTTGCATTTGATTATATAATGACTTCTCAAGTTTTATGGGGTGATTATCCATCATGCAAAGCATTAGCAATCTATGAATTATATAGACCAAATAATGCTCCTTATATTACAACTATGGCTTACAGTTGGAATGGACATGTAAGAAAGGTAAAGATATAGTGGAAGAAGAATTTGCAAAATATCTATCACAGAAAGCTTTTGAGCGTTTTGTATATCAATGGAAGCAGAAATATATACAATTAGGTCATTTAGGTGGGTCTATTTCTATTGATAATTTATCATCAATAGAAATAGAACAGATAGGTTCATTGTTGGGAAAGGATTTGTCAGATGGTAAACTTTCTATCACTTACAAACAATTCATAAAACATATATACAATGATACTAAATATGAGAACATTGATTTTTTGAAAG
>CAZHBQ010000168.1:1228-2584 GCA_964530785.1 uncultured Methanobacteriaceae archaeon
TCAATGGCGAGAAAATAAAGACAAATAAAGAAAAAAGACAAGAAATAATTAATACACGTAATAGATTTAAAGAGGATATTTTAAATCAGTTTGAATACACACCAGCGTATGAATGGTTATTATATTATTTTGAAAACGATAAAAACTATAATAGGCTTATTAATGAAGATTATGAGTATTTTTATGAAGTATTATCTTATGTATCTAAGGGATATAATAGTTTTCCTTTAGATAATGAATTATTGGCTATGTTTTCTCAAAGGATAACAATGGATCCACATTATTTTGATAGTGATCTTCCAAAAGATATACTTATTAAAAGTATATGTTATTTTAGTAATAATGAATTATATGACAATAATAGTGAAAATATTTCTTATTTATTACAGCAAGTTGGAATTATGAGAGATGAATTATCTAATTATTGTTATATTTGTCATATTGATAATGTTTCATGTCAGTGGAAAGAATTTTATAATAGCTATGAAATATGGAATATGAATATGTATAATCTAAATAGGGTGAAAACATTGTTTTTGAAACAAAAGATATATATTATAGAAAATCCATCAGTGTTTCAGAGAATTTGTCAATATATACAAAAAAATAAGATAAATGTTGGTGCTATTTGCAGTAATGGTCAAATTAATTTATGTACATATCAATTGTTAGATAAATTATTAGAAAGTGGCTGTGAATTATATTATGCTGGAGATTTTGATCCTGAAGGATTATATATTGCAGATAGATTAGTAACAAGATATAATCTTCATTTATGGTGCTATGATGAGAAGTATTTTGATATGATAAAAATAGAGAAAAAACTAACATCTAGAAGAATGAAAATTTTAGAACAGTTAAAACATCCTCAACCGCAAAAGATTGCAAGAAATATTCAAATAAAAAAATCTGTAGGTTATCAGGAAGGATTGATCGATATATATTTAAATAATATATAAATAATAATTCAGGTAATCTAAAATAATGCATGATATGTAAATTGTGTGTTAGGATTTTAGAATGCCTAATAGAAAAGTTAATTGAAAAATAACTGAAAAATGAAACTTTGTTATTTGTGGGATCAAATAACAAGGTTTCATTAATTTACACTCTCCTACTAGATATTTTTTCGTTTTTGCTTATGCTAAGCAAATCGATTTCTGTTTCTGCTATTCTTAATCCAAATTTGGTATTTTTATCACGTACAGTTGTTTTTCCAGCCCATCTATCCATATTCATATAACGAAATGACAACATGTTTTTTTTGCAATTTTTTCATAAAAAATTCAGGCTCTCCTCCCTTTTTTGTTATCCTTGTGTTTCGATATATCGCCGAATTGCAGCTGATGATACCTC